>NZ_JACSLP010000007.1:0-209857 GCF_018618175.1 Exiguobacterium sp. s50 | reverse complement strand
GCTGAAGGGCGATGAAAACAGAGGAGCGTCATCCCTCCCGGGACGACGCTCCTCTGTTCAAAATCATTTGAAGTTTTTCAGTGCCCTCCGAATGCGTGGCGGTTTTTTTGTATTTTAACACCACTAAAGACGAACGATAAATATTCAGACAATTAAATTGTTCGCAGTTTGTTGACATGTTTTGAAAGAACAAGGTACGATAGGCGTGTGAGTTAATAACAAATTAAATAGTGCTCCATATAATCGCGAGGAAATGGCTCGCAAGTTTCTACCTGATCGCCGATTCTGATCAGACTATGGGGTATAGTCGACATTTTTTTGTCGTGGCCTATACCCTAAACTGGTTATTCGGTTTAGGGATTTCTTTATTTAAGGGGGACATTTGAATGAAGGCAACAGTAGGTGTGATCATGGGTAGCTCGTCTGATTGGGAAACGATGCGCCATGCTTGTGACATCCTAGAAGAATTGAGTATTCCATATGAAAAACAAGTTGTCTCGGCACATCGGACGCCGGACTTAATGTTTGAATATGCTGAAGAGGCCCGTGCGAGAGGCATACAAGTCATCATTGCAGGCGCAGGAGGAGCAGCCCATTTACCGGGAATGGTCGCAGCGAAAACAACGCTTCCTGTCATCGGAGTGCCTGTTCAATCTAAAGCGTTAAATGGACTTGATTCCTTGCTCTCGATTGTTCAAATGCCTGCAGGAGTACCAGTGGCAACGGTCGCTATCGGACGTGCCGGGGCGACGAACGCGGCCCTACTCGCCGTTCAAATCCTCAGCCTGCAATTCCCCGCACTGGTTGAACGCCTAGATACATATCGCCAAGCGAAGCGCGATATGGCACTTCAAGCGACGGAGGAACTAATCTAATGAGAATCGGCATTTTAGGTGGAGGTCAGTTAGGTCGCATGATGTCTCTCAGTGCGAGTGCTATGGGGTACGAAACGCTAAGCCTCGATCCAAACGCAAACGCGCCCGCCGCTCAGGTTGCACCAAGCATCGTCGCCGCATTTGACGACGTAACGGCAGCACGTGAACTTGCACATCGTTCAGACGTCATCACCTATGAATTTGAGAACATTGATACAGCGATGATTGAGGCCATTGCTGACAAATGTCCTCAAGGGATGGATGTCTTGAAGGCGACACAGCATCGAATCTTTGAAAAACAAATGATTGAAGGGGCAGGTCTTCAAGTCGCACCGTACGTTCCAGTCCGTTCCGTCCGTGATGTCATTCGAGCAAGAGACGTGTTAGGTTTTCCGTTTGTGATTAAGACGTGCCGTTTTGGTTATGACGGTAAAGGTCAAACGGTAATACGTTCAGAACAAGACGTAAGCTCGTTCACAGATCAGTTCGAAGAGACGGAATATGTGGCCGAAGCTTGGCTTCCTTTTAAAAAAGAAATCTCTGTTATCGTGACGAGAGGGACGCACGAGACGACGACGTTCCCCATCAGCGAGAACATTCATCGAAACAATATTTTATATCTTTCGATTGTACCGGCACGAGTGGAGCCTGATATTTTAGAGGAGGCGCGTCATTTGGCCCTCCAACTCGCTGACCACATCGGACTGATTGGTACGCTTGCGGTTGAGTTGTTCATTATGGAAGACGGTTCATTGTACGTGAATGAACTTGCGCCACGCCCTCACAACTCAGGGCATTACACGATTGATGCCTGTGAGACATCACAGTTCGAGCAACACATTCGGGCAATCACCGGGATGAAGCTTGGGCGAACGACGCTTTACACACCAATCGTCATGGTCAACCTGTTAGGCGAACATATGGACGAGCTGAACCCGCAAACGTTACCGTCGAATGTTAAACTACATTTGTATGGGAAAGAAGAAGCGAAGCAGGGGCGGAAAATGGGACATTTGAACGTGATTGCTGCTTCCGTCAAAGAAGCGCTTCAGACCATCGAACAATTGGCAATTTGGAAGGAGACCGTTTTATGATTTCACGTTATACCCGTCCTGAGATGGCGGCGATTTGGACAGACCAGAATAAATTTGAGGCATGGCTCCAAGTAGAGCTGTACGCCTGCGAGGCGTGGAGCGAACTTGGTATCATCCCGAAGGAAGATGTCGCCGTCTTATGGGACAAGGCATCGTTTGATGTCGAACGCATCCTTGAAATCGAGCAAGAGACACGTCATGACGTCATCGCATTCACCCGTGCCGTCTCAGAGACACTCGGTGAAGAGAAGAAGTGGGTGCATTACGGACTGACTTCGACAGACGTCGTCGATACGGCCTTATCGTACTTGATTAAGCAAGCGAACGATATTTTAGAAGCTGACATCGACCGTTTCATCGACATCCTCGCTGAAAAAGCTAGAGCACATAAGTATGACATCATGATGGGCCGTACACACGGTGTCCACGCAGAACCGACGACGTTCGGATTGAAGCTCGCCCTTTGGTACGAAGAGATGAAGCGCAACAAGAAACGGTTCATGGCAGCCCGCGAGACGATTGAATTCGGTAAGATGAGTGGTGCGGTCGGTACGTTCGCAAACATTGATCCATTCATCGAATCGTATGTGTGTGACAAATTAGGGATTCAAGCAGCACCGATTTCGACGCAGACGTTACAACGTGACCGTCACGCCGAATACATGTCCACGCTCGCGTTAATCGCCACATCGATTGAGAAGATGGCGACAGAGATTCGCGGCCTCCAAAAGACAGAGACACGTGAGGTCGAAGAATTCTTCGCCAAAGGACAAAAAGGATCGTCAGCAATGCCGCATAAACGTAACCCGATCGGTTCAGAGAACATGACCGGCCTGGCCCGTGTCATTCGCGGTCATATGGTGACGGCGTATGAGAACGTCCCACTCTGGCATGAACGTGACATCTCACACTCCTCAGCAGAACGGATCATTCTTCCGGATGCGACGAGTCTCCTCAACTACATGTTGAACCGCTTTGGCAATATCGTGAAGAACTTGACGGTCTTCCCGGATAATATGCGCCGGAACATGGACCGGACGTTTGGCATTATCTTCTCCCAACGCATCTTGCTCGCGTTGATTGAAAAAGGATGGTCGCGCGAAGCCGCTTATGATGCCGTTCAACCGAAGGCGATGCAAGCGTGGGAAGAAGAGACGATGTTCCGCACCTTGATTGAACAAGACGCCGAGATGGGCGCACTCTTCACGAGTGACGAGCTCGACGACCTATTCGACCCGAGCCATCACGTGCGCCGTGTCGATGTTATTTTTGAACGCTGTGGTTTGTGATCGTTGAGGGGCTTCATGCCCCTCTCACTTTTAAGGGGGACGATACAGATGGAAGCAATTTACGAAGGTAAAGCGAAAGCGTTATTTGAGACTGAAGAACAGGGTGTGCTCCGCGTTTATTATAAAGACGACGCGACAGCATTTAACGGGGAGAAGAAAGAATCAATCGCCGGCAAAGGCGTGTTGAACAATGCCATCACGACGCGCTTGTTCGAACTCATGCACGATAACAAGATTCCGACGCATTTCATTAAGCGACTATCGGATCGCGAGCAGCTCGTGCGCCGTGTCGATATCATTCCGCTCGAGGTCGTCGTTCGCAACGTCGCCGCCGGAAGCCTTGCCAAACGACTCGGTTGGGAAGAAGGGACACCGCTC
The DNA here is from genome assembly GCF_018618175.1 of Exiguobacterium sp. s50. Taxonomy (NCBI): domain Bacteria; kingdom Bacillati; phylum Bacillota; class Bacilli; order Caryophanales; genus Exiguobacterium; species Exiguobacterium sp. s50. Next base: position 206,221 of record NZ_JACSLP010000007.1, on the reverse strand, counting down.
CTGTCACCGATTGTCGAGTTTTACTATAAAGATGACGCACTCGGAGATCCACTCTTAACGGAGGATCATATCCGTTTACTGCAAGTTGCCACACACAAAGAAGTCGAAACATTGCGACAACTTGGTCTGTGGGTCAACGATGTGTTGCTCGATTTCTTCAATGAACATGGCATCGATTTAATCGATTTCAAACTTGAGTTCGGTAAAGTCGATGGCACGATCATCCTTGCCGATGAAATCTCACCAGACACGTGCCGGCTTTGGGACAAAGAGACGAAACAAAAGCTCGATAAAGACGTTTTCCGCAGAGACCTTGGATCTCTGACAGACACATACAGCCAACTGTTAACACGCATAGGGGGAATGGACCGATGAAAAAAGTAAACGTGTACGTGACATTACGTGAAAGTGTACTGGATCCACAAGGCGTCGCCGTAAAAGGTGGGCTCGAACATCTCGGTTTTACAGGGGTAGAGTCGGTACGCATCGGGAAAGTCATCGAGCTTCAAGTGGCAGATGAGACGACCGAAGCGATGGTGCGTGACATGTGTGAGAAGTTGCTCGTCAACACGGTTATCGAGAACTATCGAATCGAGATGGGGGTACTCGCATGAAATTCGCTGTCATCGTCTTCCCCGGATCGAACTGTGACCTCGACATGTATCATGCCGTAAAAGATGTCCTCGGCGAAGAAGCGGACTATGTGTTCCATACGGAAACGTCGCTTGATGGGTACGATGGTGTGCTCCTACCAGGCGGTTTCTCATACGGGGACTACTTGCGCTGTGGTGCCATCGCCCAGTTCTCACCGATTATGAACGAAGTGAAACGATTCGCCGAAGAAGGGCGTCCAGTGCTCGGCGTCTGTAACGGATTCCAAGTGCTCGTCGAAGCGGGACTCCTACCGGGCGTATTGATGCGCAACCGTGATTTGAAGTTCATGTGCAAGACAGTCGAATTGAAAGTCGAAACGAACGAGACGATGTTCACGAACGATTATGAGCTCGGGGAGACGATTCAAGTCCCAATCGCGCACGGGGAAGGCAACTACTACTGTGACGAGGCGACACTCGAGACGCTCCGTGCGAACGGGCAAATCGCCTTCACGTATACCGACAATCCGAATGGATCGGTCGCGAATATCGCAGGAATCACGAACGTACAAGGTAACGTACTCGGAATGATGCCACACCCGGAACGAGCGGTCGAAGCACTCTTAGGCGGGGAAGATGGCAAACGATTATTTACTTCGATGGTGAAATGGGGGACTCGACATGCTACTTACAACTGAACCGACAGCAACACACATCCGTGAAGAGCGACTTTACGCCACGATGGGCTTGACCGATGAGGAATACGCGCTCGTCGTCTCACTGCTCGGTCGTGAGCCGAATTACACAGAGATCGGGTTATTCTCGGTCATGTGGTCTGAACACTGTTCGTACAAAAACTCGAAGCCTGTCCTCCGGAAATTCCCGACTACTGGGAAACACGTCCTTCAAGGACCTGGGGAAGGTGCCGGCATCGTCGACATTGGCGATGGCCAGGCCGTCGCATTCAAAATCGAGAGCCATAACCATCCATCGGCGATTGAGCCGTACCAAGGTGCGGCGACAGGTGTCGGCGGGATTATCCGCGACATCTTCTCGATGGGCGCGCGACCGGTCGCACTCCTCAACTCGCTCCGCTTCGGAGATTTGAACGAATCACGTGTGAAACATCTTTTCGGCCACGTCGTCTCCGGCATCGCCGGTTACGGCAACTGTGTCGGCATCCCGACGGTCGGTGGGGAAGTCGCGTTCGACCCGGCCTATGCCGGCAACCCGCTCGTCAACGCGATGTGCGTCGGACTCATTCGCCATGAAGACATTCAAAAAGGGATTGCCGAAGGTGTCGGCAACTCGGTCATGTACGTCGGCGCAACGACAGGACGCGACGGCATTCACGGGGCGACGTTCGCCTCGGAAGAACTCGGTGAGGATGCGGACGAGAAACGCCCGGCCGTCCAAGTCGGGGACCCATTCATGGAGAAACTGTTGATTGAGGCGTGTTTGGAAGTCATTAAGCACCCAGCCCTCGTCGGGATCCAAGACATGGGAGCGGCTGGTCTCACGTCGTCTTCGGCCGAGATGGCATCGAAGGCAGGCATGGGCATCGAGATGAACCTCGACCTCGTCCCACAACGCGAGGCTGACATGACGCCTTACGAGATGATGTTGTCCGAGTCACAAGAGCGGATGCTTCTCGTCGTCAAGGCAGGGCATGAAGATGAAATCGAAGCAATCGTCACGAAGTGGGGACTTCATGCGATCAAAGTCGGTGTCGTCATCGAAGAAAAAGTGCTCCGTCTTCTCCATCAAGGGGAAGTCGCAGCCGAAGTACCGGTCGACGCGCTCGCAGAAGACGCACCGGTCTACCATAAGCCGTCGAAAGTACCGGCATATTATGAGACGTTCCAAGCGATGGCACCGGTCCAACCGGTCGTCACGGACGTACTCACGACATGGAAAGACGTGCTTGCCATGCCGACGATTGCCTCGAAACGTTGGGTGTATGAGCAATACGACCATATGGTCCAAACATCAACCGTCGTTGCACCAGGAAGTGATGCGGCCGTTATCCGGATTCGCGACACAGACAAAGCGCTCGCGATGACGACGGACTGCAACGCCAAATACGTGTACCTCGACCCGCGTGTCGGTGGTGCCATCGCGGTCGCAGAGGCAGCGCGCAACATCGTCGCCAGCGGCGCCACACCGCTCGCCCTCACGGACTGCTTGAACTTCGGTAGCCCGGACAAGCCAGAAGGGTTCTGGCAGCTCGATCAAGCTGTCGAAGGGATGGCCGAAGCGTGCCGTGCCCTCGACACACCGGTCATCGGCGGGAACGTTTCGCTTTACAATGAGTCGAACGGGACGGCGATTTATCCGACGCCGGTCGTCGGCATGGTCGGCTTGATCGACAAGCCAGAACATATCACGACGTCGTTCGCGAAAGAATCAGGCGACATCATCTTCCTGCTCGGAGAGACGAAACCTGAGTTCGGCGGTAGTGCGCTCCAAATGCTTCAAGACGGTCAAGTGAGCGGACAGGCGCCGACGCTTGACCTGGAGACGGAGAGCCGTCAGCAACAAGCGCTCCTCGCAGCAATCCGGGAAGCACTTGTCACGGCGGCCCACGACGTATCGGAAGGTGGACTCGCCGCAGCACTCCCTGAACTCGTGTTCGGCACGGGCTTCGGCGCAGACGTCACAGTCGACACAGATCTCGTGACGACACTTTTCAGCGAATCACAGTCACGGTTCCTCGTCACAGTCGCGCCACATCAAGCCGATGCGTTCGCGAAGTTGACGAAGGCGACACGCATCGGACAGGTGACAGACACGCCACAATTGACGGTGCGTGCGAGCGACCGCCTAATCGAAATGGACGTCACGGAACTTGAACGGGTATGGGAAGGAGCTATTCCATGTTATATGACATCCGAGGCATGAACGAGGAGTGCGGGGTATTCGGGGTATTTAATCACCACGAAGCGTCACACCTCGCCTACTACGGCCTCCACAGCCTGCAACACCGGGGACAAGAAGGGACAGGCATCGTCACGGCTGACGGGGAGCGCTTGCACGCCAAACGCGGGCTCGGACTCGTCGCTGAAGTGTTCGACGAACCGTCGCTCGATGCATTGACCGGGCACCACGCCATCGGTCATGTCCGTTATTCGACGGCAGGCGGCAACACGCTCGAGAACGTCCAACCGCTCCACTTCAAGTCGCTCACGGGCGATTTGGCGATGGCGCACAACGGGAATCTCGTCAACGCCAACGAGTTGAAACATATGCTCGAAGCGGAAGGTGCGATTTTTCAGACGACATCGGACACGGAAGTCGTCGCCCACTTGATTAAGCGGAGCCGAGGCAACTCGATGAAAGAACGAATCGCGGATAGCTTGGCTCGTCTCGTCGGAGCGTTCGCCTTCCTCTTCTTGACGGAAGACGCGCTCTACGTCGGCGTCGATGTTCACGGATTACGTCCGCTCTCGCTCGGCCAGACCGAGGACGGAGCCTACGTATTCGCCTCAGAGACATGTGCGTTCGACGTCGTGGGGGCGACGTACGTACGTGATGTCGAGCCAGGGGAACTCCTTATGATCACGCAAGACGGGATTGTATCGGAGCGGTACAGCGAGGCCTCGGTCCGCGCGATGTGTTCAATGGAATACATCTACTTCTCGCGGCCGGACTCGATCATCGATGGCGTCAACGTGCACACGGCCCGTAAGGCGATGGGGAAAAAGATGTTCGACGAGGCACCGGTCGAAGCGGACGTCGTCACCGGCGTCCCTGATTCGAGTATTTCAGCAGCCATCGGCTACGCCGAGGCGAGCGGGATTCCGTACGAGATGGGACTCATCAAAAACCGATACGTCGGCCGGACGTTCATTCAACCGTCGCAAGAGTTACGGGAGCGCGGCGTCAAGATGAAACTGTCGGCGTTGCGAGGTGTCGTGAGCGGTAAGCGGGTCATCATGGTCGACGACTCAATCGTTCGCGGGACGACGAGCCGACGCATCGTCAAACTGCTCCGTGAAGCCGGGGCGACCGAAGTGCATGTGCGCATCACGTCACCACCGATCAAGCATCCGTGCTATTACGGCATCGATACATCATCAAAGGAAGAGTTGATTGCGGCCACCAAATCCATCGAAGAGATTAAAGAAGAGATTGGGGCCGATTCACTGGCGTTCCTCACATTGGATGGGACGGTCGAAGCAATCGACCGGCCGTTCGAAGGGAACTTGCGCGGGCAGTGCGCCGCTTGCTTCACCGGACTTTATCCAACTGAACTGGCGGAACTTGTAACAGAGACAAAAGCTTGAGGGGGACTGACGATGAGTTTAAGATATGAACAAGCGGGTGTGAATTTAGAGGCAGGTTATGAGGCAGTATCACGCATGAAGCGTCACGTTGCACGGACGATGCGTCCAGAAGTGATGACCGGGCTCGGTAGTTTTGGTGCGATGATTGACCTTGGCTCGATGCAGTTGAAACATCCGATTCTCGTCAGCGGAACGGATGGGGTCGGCACGAAACTCAAACTCGCGTTCGCGCTCGACCAACATGATACGATTGGAATTGACTGTGTGGCGATGTGTGTCAATGACTGTCTCGTCCACGGGGCCGAACCGCTTTATTTCTTAGACTATATCGCGACCGGAAAAGCGGAACCGGCCAAACTTGAGCGCATCGTCGCAGGAGTCGCCGAAGGCTGTGTCCAAGCGGGCTGTGCCCTCGTTGGAGGCGAGACGGCCGAGATGCCGGGGATGTATCCGGACGGCGAATATGACATCGCCGGATTCGCCGTCGGTGTCGTCGAGAAGGAAGCACTGATCGATGGACGGACGATTGAAGCGGGGGACATCGTCCTCGGACTCGCATCATCGGGTGTCCATTCAAACGGATTCTCGCTCGTCCGCCATATCGTCGAATCGCAAGGGCTCGCCTACACTGATGAGATCGCCATGCTCGACACGACGCTCGGGAACGCCCTTTTGTTGCCGACGCGCATCTATTCCGAGGCGGCGAAAGCGGCCATCGCGACGGGGCGTGTCCAAGGCATGGCCCATATCACGGGCGGCGGTTTTTACGAGAACGTGCCACGCATGCTGCCGGAAGGCTTCGGTGTCACATTCGACGCATCGAATTGGCCGAGCCTGCCCGTGTTCGACTGGCTCGAACAAGTCGGGCACGTCTCGAAACAAGAGATGTTCAACGTGTTCAATATGGGTATCGGCTTCATGATCGCAGTCCGTCCTGAAGATGTCGAAGCTGTCGAAGCTGCGCTCGAGCGCGCCGGAGAGACGTCGCATCGCATCGGGAAAGTCGATGCCAAACCGGGTGTCCGCATCATGGGGGTCGACCAGTGAAAAAGTTTGCCATCTTCGCCTCCGGGTCCGGTAGCAACGCCGAAGCGATTTGGCAAGCCATTGACCGAGGCGACTTGTCAGGGGAATGCGTCCTGCTCGTCACGGACAAACCAGAAGCGAAAGTACTCGAGCGGGCCGATCGGTTCAACATCCCGACCTTCTCGTTCGAACCGAAGACGTACGCCTCAAAAGCGGAATTCGAACAAGAAATACTAGTCCTACTACAGGCACTCGGCGCCGACTATATTGTCTTGGCCGGGTATATGCGGTTGATTGGGGACGTATTGCTGTCAGCATATCCGAACCATATTATCAACATCCATCCGTCGCTATTACCGGCGTTCCCAGGAAAAGACGCCATCGGTCAGGCGCTCGCGGCGAACGTGCCGACGAGCGGTGTCACCGTCCATTACGTCGATGCCGGGATGGATACGGGACCAATCATCGCCCAACAAGACGTCGCTATCGCAGGCTGTGATGCGGCCGAAGCGGCAAGACGCATCCAAGCGGTCGAGCATCAGCTCTATCCGCGCGTACTACAACAAGTGTTTATCCAACAGGAGGTTTTCAAGTGAGAGCATTACTGAGTGTGTCAGATAAAACAGGAATCGTCGAGCTCGCGCAGGCGTTGCATGAAGCGGGCATCGAACTCATTTCGACAGGCGGGACGGAAGCAGCGCTCATCGCGGCTGGCCTTCCGGTAAAAAACATCTCAGCAGTGACGTCGTTCCCAGAGATGCTCGACGGACGCGTGAAGACGCTCCATCCGCTCGTTCACGGTGGCCTGCTCGGGCGCCGCGATTTGGACTCGCACGTCGAACAGATGAGAGACCACGACATCGAGCCAATCGACTATGTCGTCGTCAACTTATACCCGTTCAAAGAGACGATTGCGAAAGAGAATGCGACGTATGAAGAAGCGATTGAAAATATCGATATCGGTGGACCGAGCATGCTCCGTTCAGCCGCGAAAAACCATGCCAGCGTGACGGTCGTCGTCGATCCGGCCGACTACGGTCATGTGGCCGAAGCGGTTCGTGCCGGCGGGACGACGTTCGAAACACGTCAACGTCTTGCGACAAAAGCGTTCCGTCACACGGCGGCGTATGACGCCTTGATTGCCGACTATTTAGGGCAGCAGATCGGCGAGACGTTCCCGGAACAGCTCACGGTCACGTATGAGAAAGTACAAGACCTCCGTTACGGGGAAAACCCGCACCAGCAGGCAGCGTTTTATAAGACGCCGCTCTATCACGGGATGACGCTCGCGAACGCGAAGCAACTGCACGGCAAAGAACTCTCATATAACAATATCCAAGATACGAATGCGGCGCTCGAGGCGCTCAGCGAATTGACGGAGCCGGCAGCGGTCGTCGTCAAACATATGAACCCGTGCGGTGTCGCTGTCGGACAGACAATCAGCCAGGCGTTCTCAAGAGCCCATGCGGCCGATCCGGTCTCGATTTTTGGAGGCATCGTCGCCTTGAACCGTGAAGTCGATGTGGAAACGGCAGAGGCGCTCCGCAACATCTTCCTAGAAATCATCATCGCGCCATCCTTTAGTGAGGCAGCACTTGACCGATTGAAAGAGAAAAAGAATCTTCGGTTATTGACGCTCGACATGGGCCAGATGACAGGGATGCGCTTGACAGCCGTCGCGGGCGGTCTCCTCGTACAAGATGAGGACGACGTCACACTCGATGATGCGTCATGCCAAATCGTGACGGATCGTCGTCCGACGGCGTCTGAATGGGAAGATTTGAAACTTGCGTGGCGTGTCGTGAAACACGTGAAATCCAACGCCATCGTCGTCGCCAAAGACGAGACGACAATCGGCATCGGTGCGGGACAGATGAACCGCGTCGGCGCGGCGAAAATCGCTTTCGAACAAGCAGGGGAACGTGCTCAAGGGGCCGCTCTCGGTAGCGATGCGTTCTTCCCGATGGGCGATACGGTCGAGGCTGCGGCTGCGGCCGGGATCACGGCCATCATTCAACCGGGCGGATCGATTCGTGACGAAGAGTCGATCGAAGCGGCGAACCGTCACGGCATCACGATGGTGTTCACGTCAGTTCGACACTTCAAACATTGAGAGGAGCGATAAGATGAACGTACTCGTCATTGGACGTGGCGGCCGTGAACACGCGCTCGCCTGGAAACTGGGACAAGACGGACATGAGGTGTTCGTCGCCCCGGGCAATCTCAATATGGATGGTGTGACGTGCGTGCCGATTGAAGAGACGGATGTTTCGGCCCTTGTTGGGTTTGCGAAGCGCGAAGGAATCGACTGGACGATTGTCGGCCCCGAATCGGCCCTGATGGCCGGAGTCGTCGATACGTTCCAAGCAGAAGGTCAACACATCTTCGGACCGACGAAAGCGGCAGCGCTCCTCGAGGGTAGTAAAGCCTTCGCCAAAGAAGTGATGCGCGAAGCAAATATTCCGACAGCGGGATATGATACGTTTACCGACGCAGCGTCGGCGCTACGTCATATCGATCAGTCGGAAGCCCCGCTCGTCGTCAAAGCGGACGGACTCGCTGCCGGGAAAGGCGTGACCGTCGCGTTCACACTCGATGAGGCGCGGGCGGCGATTCACGACATCTTCGGCACCGATAAGTTCGGGGATCAGTCCCGTGTCGTCATCGAAGAGTTTTTAGACGGGGAAGAGTTCTCGCTCATGGCGTTCGTCTCAGGCGAGCACGTCATCCCGATGATCACGTCACAAGATCACAAACGTGCGTTTGACGGCGACAAAGGCCCGAATACGGGTGGCATGGGCGCATATAGCCCGATGCCTCATCTCGACGATGCCGTGTACACGGAAGCGGTCGAGCGCGTGCTCTTCCCGCTCGCGCGGACGATGGTCGAACGAGGCACTCCGTTCGAAGGGTTCTTGTATGCAGGTCTTATCTTGACGGCGGATGGCCCGAAAGTGATCGAGTTCAACGCTCGGTTCGGCGATCCCGAGACCGAGGTCATTCTCCCGAACTTGGCATCTCCTCTCCTCGACGTCATCGAGGCGGTCGTGGACCAAAAAACGTATCCGATTGAATGGGTGGAAGGCTATACGATTGGAGTCGTCGTCGCGGCAGAAGGCTATCCTGATCGAGCGACGACCGGACAGGTACTATCAGGCTTCGGTGACTTACGAGACGATGTGCTCGTGTTCCATGCGGGCACGACCCGTGACGGGGCGGACATCGTCGGCAACGGGGGACGCTTGTTCGTGCTCACGTCGACAAAACCGACCTTGCTCGAAGCGAAATATGCCGTCTATACGGCACTCGAACAACTTGATTTGCCACAGACGTTCTACCGTCGAGACATCGGGGGACGGGCGTTGGCACGTATTTTTTAAAGGATGGGTCAACCCGTCCTTTTTTTCATGCGAAAAGAAGGGAATTCACGCTTCCTGCTCTACAATAATGGAGTAGATTGAAGGAAGAAGGTGGTCGACGTGCGCATTCGGACGAAGCTCATGATTGCGGTGGCCGTGAATATAGTCGTGTTTGTCGGAATCATCTTTTTTGGGGTCCGCCCTTATTTTATCGAGAAGAGCATGGAACAAGATCGGCAGACGGTCGAGAGTCAAGTCGCGAGCGTGTCAGAGACGCTCGCCAATCGGAAGCATACGCTCGAGCGCACACTCGTCGATTGGGCCGTCTGGAATGACACCTACACGTTCGTTCAACGACGGAACGCCTCCTATGTCCAAAGTAACATTAGCGAGGAATCGCTTGAAAACTTGAGCGTCAACGCCATCGTCTATTTGGACCGGGACGGAGAAGCGTTCTACTCGTCGTTCCGTTCAGCGAGCACGACGTTGTCAAAAACTGATCAACAAACGCTCATCAAGGCGGTCACTTCTCGATTAAGCGATCAGGAAGATACGCAAAACGGCATCTATGCGAGTGATTTCGGTCCGACGCTGTACGTCAGTCACCCGATTTTACGAAGTGATAGTAGTGGTCCAAGTCAAGGTACGCTCGTCATGCTCGAGTTCGTCGACCCGGCATTTCTGGCGGACATGAGCACCCAGACGAAAATTCCATTGACGATTCAACCTGCGCGTCAAAATCAGACGGTCATCACGGATGGCGATGCGGGGACCGACGTCGTGATTCCGCTTGGCACTGTGTTTCAACAGTCCGATTTCGAGGTCAAATTCACCGTCGAACAAACACATTATGAAAATACGGTGGCGATGTTACGACTCGGGATAATAGCCCTCGTCGTCCTTGGGCTCGGTCTCTTCTTTTCGTTGCTGTGGACGATTCACCGGGTCGTGATTCGACGTCTCATGGAAATCGTCAGTGAGTTGAAAGTGATTACACTCGAACGGGATAGCCGGCTCCGGCTCAGTCGTGATGCGAAGAGCCACGACGAGATTGAACAGATGGCGACGAGCATGAATGAAGTGCTCGCGGCACTCGAAGACACACGTGCCGAAGTGATTGATCGGGCGTTTCGTGACGCGTTGACATTGCTCCCGAACCGGCTCGCGCTTGAGGACTACTTCTCGAACGTACGCGGCAAACAAGACCAAATCGGGGTGCTCGGTTTGGACTTGGACGATTTCCGGCGCATCAACGACCAGTACGGACACCGGACAGGCGACGCCGTCCTGATTTATATCGCTTCCCGACTCAACTTTTATAAAGAAGACGGATTTGTCGCCCGAATCGGTGCCGATGAATTCATGTTCGTCCACCCAAGCTGGACGCTCGAACAATTGCAGCCGGTCGCCCGGCGTTTGATCAAAGACTTGAAGGATTGGGCCGAAGTCAACGGGGTGAAGGGGATGGCGGCGACAATCGGTATCGATGTGTTCACTTGTGCCGAACCGCACCATACGTACGAGATGATGATGGGACGGCTCGATGTCGTCATTCATGAGGCAAAACTGTCAGGAAAGAATCGAGTGCTCACGTTCCAAGAAATCGAGGATGGAAGCCACTACTTACAGACGCTCGAGATGGAGCGTGACTTGCGCCATGCGCTCGAACATGATGAATTCGAACTGTATTATCAACCGATCGTGTCGCCGCGACCGTTTGCCGTACGTGGCGTGGAGGCGCTCATTCGTTGGAACCATCCGACGAAAGGTCAAATCTCACCTGGACTGTTCATCCCTGTTGCCGAACAGCTCGGTCTCATCTCTGATTTGGGTCGTTGGGTGCTCGAACAAGCGGTCACAGAGATGAAAGACCACGTGGAACGACATCACTTGTTCCTATCGATTAACGTGTCGAAGCGCCAAATCGCCGACGGTTCGTTTTTAGCTTCATTAGAACGAGTGTTGATGAGTTCGAGGTTTGACCCTCACCGTCTCCATGTCGAAATCACCGAGAGCGAGGTCGGCGGCAATTTATATGAACTTCAGCAGTTCATTCAATCGCTCAAGGCCATCGGCGTCAAAATCTCGCTCGATGACTTCGGGGTCGGCACGTCGTCGCTGTCGTTTTTACAGTCGCTCCAACTCGATTTGATTAAAATCGACCAGAATTTCGTCAAAGGGATTCCGGAGAACACGTTCGACCGGGCGTTGCTCGAAGGGTTATATCAGACGTTCCACACGCTCGGGCTCGATATCGTCACCGAAGGAGTCGAACGTCCGGAACAGCTCGCCTTCGTGCTCGAACATAGCAGCTCCCTCATTCAAGGCTATCATTACAGCAAGCCCGTTCCGCTCGCTCAACTCGAGCATTATTTGAAAAAGACGGTCACGATGTACGATTGGTGAAGGCGTCTCCCGTGGGAGACGTCTTTATTTGTGTGAATTTCATGTGAATTCCGTTACAATGGGCAACATAGCTTGCGAGCCTTTCAGAGAAAAGGTAAACTTGAATCAGATGAAAGAAAACGCTTACAAAATTATTTTCTAATAATAATGGCGAGGCGATTAAGGGAGGATTGGGTTCGATGCCACCAAAACGATCGGCGCGGGCACCGTGGTCTAAAGCGATGATTCGGTCACAATTAGAAGTCGTGAGCCAAGTCAGACCACCTTCGCTCGTATTGACGAATGCCACATACTTAAATATGTACGTGAAGCAGTGGAAACAAGCAAACATATGGATTGAGCATGACCGAATCGTCTATGTCGGGCCAGATGTACCGAAAGCTGCCGTCGAAACGGTGGATATGTCAGGGAAATACATCGTGCCGGGCTATATCGAGCCGCACGCGCATCCATTCCAACTATATAATCCGGCGACGCTGTCGAAGTATGCAGGTGAGCGGGGGACGACAACGCTCGTGAATGACAACATGCTTCTTTTTTTACAAAATAAGGAGCAAGCGTTTGCGCAACTGGAAGCGATGCAACAGCTTCCGACGAGCACGTACTGGTGGGCGCGTCTCGATACGCAGACCGAACTTGACCGTGATAGCGTTCTCGTCGACTCCGAGCGGATTCACGCTTGGTTCAATCACCCGGACGTCATCATGGCCGGAGAATTGACGGCCTGGCCACGGACGTTAAAAGGTGATGACGAGATGCTTCAGTGGATGCTCGATGCAGAGACGTGCGGGCTTCCGGTCGAGGGGCATTTTCCAGGTGCCTCGGCGAAGACGTTGACGAAGATGGCGCTGATGGGTGTTCACAGCGACCATGAAGCGATGACGGCCGAAGAAGCGCTCTGCCGGCTCGAACACGGCTATACGACAACACTCCGTCACTCTTCCATTCGTCCTGACCTTCCGGGACTCATCCGTGGTCTGCTCGACGCCGGACTCGAGGCGTTCGATCATGTGATGGTCACGACAGACGGGTCGACGCCAGGATTTTATCAAGACGGGTTACAAGACGCGCTCGTGAAAATCATGATTGAGGCGGGTTTGCCTCCAATTGAAGCATACCGCATCGTCTCGTTGAACGTGGCGCGACACTTCGGGCTCGATCACGTCCTCGGTTCGATTGCGCCGGGACGCATCGCCCATCTCAATATTTTGGATGCGGTTGATGAGCCACGCCCGAGCGCTGTCATTGCCAAAGGGCAATGGATTTATCGGGACGGGACGTCCGAATTTCCGAACGAGCTCGTCGATGCGGCGCTTGCCTTGATGCCGTCGACGAACGTCGACATCGAACTGACGCCGAACGACTTATCGTTCAGCATGCCGGTCGGGCTCGACATGGTCAACTCGGTCATCATGAAGCTGTTCAAAATCACGCACGATACCGGACAAGATGAGCTGCCACGTGACGGGGACGAGTCGTTCCTCATGCTGCTCGATAAAGAAGGGAAATGGCGCCTCAATACGGTGCTGAAAGGATTCGCCAACGACTTCGGAGGCCTCGTCAGTTCGTATTCGATTAGCGGTGACTATTTGATTCTTGGGAAATGCAAACAAGACATGTTGACGGCTTTCGAGCGGATGAAGGAACTTGGCGGCGGCATCGTCCTTGTCGACCGCGGTGAGGTGATCGCGGAAATCTCGCTCCCGCTCTGTGGCATGACGTCGAAGGAGCCGGTCGAACGGTTGATTGTCCAAGAAGAAGGGTTGCGGGCCGAGCTACTGATTCGTGGATACAAATTCGAAGACCCGATTTATACGCTCTTGTTCTTGGCGTCAACGCACTTGCCATATGTGCGGGCCACACCGCTCGGGATTTACGAAGTGATGAAGAAACAAATACTATTTCCGGCGATTTTACGATGAACAGTTGAGTCCGAGCCGGTCGTGCTTTAGAATGATAAAGAAGTACGATGAGAGAGGATGCTTGCGGATGCAACTCGATAAATTACGAGGACGAGAGCTCGATCAGCTATTTGAGGCGATTTTGAAGCTCGATACACTCGAAGATTGTTATCAACTATTTGAAGATTTAGCGACCGTGAACGAAGTACAGGCGCTCGCCCAACGGCTTGAAGTAGCCCGTCAAATTCGTGAAGGTAGCACATATCATAAAATTGAAGAAGCGACAGGTGCTTCGACAGCCACCATTTCCCGCGTCAAGCGTTGCTTGAACTACGGGTCTGGCGGTTATGATCTTGCCCTTGAACGTCTAAAACAATCAGAAGGTGACTCGTAAGAGTCATCTTGTTTTTGATGGGAGAGGAGGGGCGAGATGCAAGACAAGTTTATGAAACGAAATTTACAGCTGTTCTTCCGGAAGCTGACACCGGTCCAGACACTCGTGTTGATTTACAGCGCGGCGGTCGTGTTGTCTGTCATTTTGCTCGCCTTACCGATTGCGCGACAGCCGGGTGTCACGATCACATTCACCGATCTCGTCTTTTTTGCGGTCAGCTGTGTCAGCGTCACCGGCTTGACGCCAATCGTCGTGACGGATACGTTTTCGACGTTCGGGCTGTTCATCATCCTGTTCATCGTTCAAGTGAGCGGGGTCGGTCTGATCAGTTTGCACGTCATCATGTGGATTTTGCTCGGAAAGCGGATTGGCTTTCGTGAGCGTCAGCTGATTTTACGGGACCAGAACCAGACGTCGATGTCTGGAATCGTGAAGTATATTGCGGAAATTGTCATCACCGTTATCACGATTGAAGCGATTGGGGCAATCATGCTCGGAATCCATTACTTAAATTACTTTGATACGGCCAGAGAGGCGTTCCTGCAAGGGCTGTTCGGTTCGATCAGTGCGACGACGAACGCGGGGTTCGATATCACCGGCAGTTCGCTCGCGCCGTTCCGGGAAGACCCGTTCGTCATCTTTACGCAAATCGCGCTCATGACCGGTGGCGCCATCGGGTTCCCGGTCCTCGTCGAGATTCGCACCTATTTGACGAACCGGATTATACGGAAACGTGAGAATTTCCCGCGCCGCTTCTCGTTGTTCACGAAATTGACGGTATCCACGTTCTTCGGATTGATCGCGGTCGGGACCGTCGGCTTGTTTCTATTTGAATATAATAACGCGTTCAAAGGTTTACCGCTCTGGCTCGCGCTCTCGGATTCCTTGTTCCAGTCCGTGACGACGCGAAACGGGGGCTTGACGACGGTAGACGTCAACCTGTTCTCGGAAGGCAGTATGTTATTGTTATCGATTCTGATGTTCATCGGGGCGTCCCCGTCCTCGGTCGGCGGGGGGATTCGGACGACGACGTTCGCCGTCGCCGTGCTCGGGGTCGTCGCGTTCATTCGCGGGGACTCGTCCATCAAAATTTTCGGGCGCGAGATTGTGCTCGAGGATATTTGGAAAGCGTTCGTCATCATCACGGTGTCACTCGCTGTCCTGCTCACGGGGGTCATGGTGCTCACCTTCTTTGAAGACGCATCGCTTACCCGCATCTTGTTCGAGGCGTGCTCGGCGTTCGGAACGACCGGCTTGTCGGTCGGTCTGTCGGCAGAGTTCAGTAACGTCGGAAAATGGGTACTCACGATTTTAATGTTCATCGGTCGAATCGGTGTCATCGCCTTCATCTTGATTTTGCAGCGGAGACAGCCGAAACGGATGTACAACTATCCGAAAGAATCAATCATCTTAGGCTAAGGAGCTCAGATCATGAAGGCTTTTTGGATCAACTTTGGTTACGTGTTCGCCGTCCCGGTCTTACCGTTCATCGCGGTCGTGAACGGAACAGCGCTCTGCTCGCCAGATTCACCGTTACTCGAGATTCCAGTGCTCGGCTTCTTTTTGGCCAATCCGCTCTGGTTCATCCCGGTTTACGGACTGTTCGCACTCGTCGTCGCCAAATGGATGACGGCCCGCGAACAAAAGACGCACGCCAGACGTGCTTGAGACTTGCCTCGGCAAGTCTTTTTTTGTTCAACAGATGCAAGCGACGGGAAAAATCGCTACACTAGAGAAGGTATCGAATGGGGGGGAAGCCGAATGGATTTTCAATCGTGGCGCCACGTCTTTAAACTTGATCCGAATAAACCGCTCGATGATTCGGCGCTCGCAGCGCTCATCCGTTCGGGCACGGACGCTTTCCTCATCGGTGGGACGGATGGGGTCGACGCGGAAAACACGTTCGCGCTCTATACTCGTCTCGAAGGATGCGGCATCCCGCTCGCGCTCGAGATGAGCCATCCCGAGCAAGTGATTCGAGGCTTCGACCACTATTTCATTCCGACCGTCTTGAACGCGGGCACCGTGGACTGGGTCATCGGTCATCAAACGAGAGCGTTCGAACGATACGGACACTTGTTTCACGCTGACGTGACCGGACAAGGGTATATCGTCTTGAATCCAGATGCGAAAGTGGCCCACGTGACCGAGGCGAAGACCGATTTGTCCATCGAGACAGCCATCGCCTATGCGGAAGCGGGACATCGCTTGTTCCGCCTGCCTTCCTTGTATGTAGAGTATAGCGGCACGTTCGGATCGGTCGAGCTCGTCCAAGAAGTGCGACTGGCAGTGCCGGACGCCCATCTGTTTTATGGGGGCGGTATCACCGGATACGAGTCGGCCCGAGTAATGGCCGAGCACGTGGATACGATCGTCGTCGGCAATGTGATTTATGACAATTTCGAAGGAGCGCTTGCGACTGTCGCGGCACTCCGATAAAATAAGAACAAATGTTTGGATAGGGAAAGGAAACGATTATGTATAACTTGAGTGAAGAATTAGTCAAAGGCATGAACCCTCCGCAAGCGGAGGCGGTCAAATATACGGACGGCCCGTTGCTCATCATGGCCGGGGCAGGGTCTGGGAAAACACGTGTCTTGACGCATCGCGTCGCCTACTTGATGGCGTCGAAACAAATCGCGCCGTGGAACATTCTCGCCATTACGTTCACGAACAAAGCGGCTCGCGAGATGAAAGACCGGATCGCCCGCCTCGTCGGTGGCGTCGCGGACGATATTTGGATTTCGACGTTCCACTCGATGTGTGTCCGGATTTTGCGGCGTGACATCGATCGAATCCGTTATGACCGGAACTTCTCGATTCTCGACTCGTCCGATCAGTTGACGGCCATCAAACAAGTGCTTAAAGAGTTGAACCTTGACCCGAAAAAATATGAGCCGCGGACGCTCCTCGGTATGATTTCGAACCATAAGAACGAGCTCCGCACGCCGCAAGATGCGGCCGCACTCGTCGGCAACAACCCGTACGAGAAAGTCATCTCGGACGTCTACACGGCGTATGAGAAGAAATTGAAGCAGAACAACGTGCTCGACTTTGACGACTTGATCATGAAGGCGATTCAGTTGTTCCAAGAAGCGCCGGACGTGCTCGCGTTTTATCAGAAGAAGTTCCAATACATCCACGTCGACGAGTATCAAGATACGAACCGGGCCCAATACACGCTCGTCAAGCTGCTCGCGCAGGCGCATGAGAACCTGTGTGTCGTCGGTGACTCGGATCAGTCGATTTATCGCTGGCGCGGCGCCGACATCGCCAACATCTTGACGTTCGAGAAGGATTATCCGAGCGCGCACGTCATCTTGCTCGAACAAAACTATCGGTCGACGAAGCGGATTTTGGAAGCGGCGAACGGTGTCATTCAAAACAACTCGGGTCGAAAAGACAAGCAGCTCTGGACCGAGAACGTCGAAGGCGAGAAACTCCTCTTGCATGTCGCCTCGGATGACCGGGATGAAGCGTTCTTCATCATCAATCAGATGAAGGAGCTCCGCCAAGAAGGCATCGATTACGGCGAGATGGCCGTCCTGTACCGGACGAACGCCCAATCGCGCGGACTCGAGGAAATGCTCCTCAAGTCGAACATCCCGTATAAGATGGTCGGCGGGACGAAGTTCTATGAACGAAAAGAAATCAAGGATATCTTGGCGTATTTGCGCTTAATCGCCAACCCAGACGAGGACATCTCATTCGTCCGTGTCGTCAACGAACCGAAGCGCGGCATCGGCGCCGCGACGGTCGATAAGCTCGGCGACTTCGCCGGGATGCAAGGCGTGTCGCTCATGGAAGCGATTCGTGACATCGAACTGTCGGGCATTGCGCCGCGCACAGCGACGAAGCTCGCCGAGTTCCGTCAATTGATGGTCGATTTGCGTCAAATGGCCGACTACTTGTCCATCTCGGAATTGATTGAAGAAGTGTTGAAGAAGTCAGGCTACGAAGAGATGCTCAAAATCGAGAAGACGCTCGAAGCCGAGAGCCGCCTTGAGAACTTGCAAGAGTTCCTCTCGGTCGCCCAAAATTTTGAGAAAGAGAGTGACGAGCAGACACTAGTCGCCTTCCTGACCGATTTGACGCTCGTCTCGGACCTCGACACGCTCGAAGAAGTCGACGAGTTACACCAAGTCACACTCATGACGCTACACTCGGCCAAGGGACTTGAGTTCCCGGTCGTCTTCTTGATTGGGATGGAAGAAGGGTTGTTCCCGCACAGCCGTGCCTTGAACGACCCGGAAGAGATGGAAGAAGAACGCCGTCTCGCGTACGTCGGCATCACGCGGGCCGAGAAGCGTCTCTATTTGACACGGGCCCAGTCCCGCATGTTGTACGGGCGTTTCCAAAACAACCCGGAGTCGCGCTTCTTGCACGAGTTGCCAGAGACGCTCTTGGAGCGATCGGGCAAAGCGAAGAAGCCGATGCCATGGAATCCAGTCGAGTCGCCGGGGAAACTTCCTGTGAACGGCTTCAGCTCGAAACCGAAACCAAAACTTGCCCAGTCGTCCGGCGCCGAATCAATCGGTTGGAACGTTGGGGACAAGGCCAATCATAAGAAATGGGGACAAGGCACGGTCGTTCAGACGCGTGGCGAAGGCGATCAGCTCGAGCTCGATATCGCTTTCCCGGCCGTCGGCATCAAGCGCCTGCTCGCCAAGTTTGCCCCAATCGAAAAAGCGTGAGGTGATCATATGGAGATGGCAGAACGCGTTGAAGCGATTCGTCAAAAGTTAAATCAATACGGGTATGAATATTATGTGCTCGACCGACCGAGTGTCCCAGATGCGGAATACGACCGTCTCATGAACGAATTGATTGAAATCGAGACGGACTATCCGGAACTCCGGAGTCCGGATTCACCGACGCAACGTGTCGGCGGCGTCCCGCTCGATGCGTTCGTCAAAGTGACACATGACACGCCGATGCTGTCGCTCGGGAACGTCTTCTCCAAAGAAGAACTCGTCGAATGGGTCGAACGGATTGAGAAAGATCTCGGCTATAGTCCGCTGTTCGTCGCCGAACTCAAGTTTGATGGGCTCGCCGTGTCGCTGAAATACGAAGACGGTCGGCTCGTCCGTGGCGCGACGCGCGGGGACGGGACGACTGGGGAAGACATCACGCAAAACTTGAAGACGATCCGCTCGATTCCGCTCCGGTTGAACGAGGACGTCACGTTCGAGGTGCGCGGTGAGGCGTACATGCCGAAACGGTCGTTCGAACATTTGAACGACGAGCGGGAACGCCTCGGCGAACCACTATTCGCCAACCCACGCAATGCGGCGGCAGGTTCGCTCCGGCAGCTCGACTCGAAAATCGCGGCGTCGCGGAACTTGGCGTTCTTCGCCTACGGGCTCGTCTCGACGGACGATCTCGTCGCCTCGCATGACGAGTCGCTCGAATATTTGCGCCGTCTCGGGATTGCCGTCAGCCAAGAATACACGACGTGTCATACGGCCGATGAGTTATGGGACTATATTGAAACGTATGTGACGAAGCGGTCGGAGTTGCCGTACGAGATTGACGGCATCGTCATCAAAGTCGCAGCTTACGAAGAGCAAGAACAGCTCGGCTTCACGGCGAAGAGTCCGCGTTGGGCCGTCGCGTATAAGTTCCCGGCCGAGGAAGTCGTGACGACGATTGAAGACGTCGACTTTAGTGTCGGGCGGACCGGGAAAGTCACGCCGCGTGCGCGGTTTGCACCGGTCTCGGTCGCAGGGTCGACCGTGACGTATGCGACGCTCCATAACGAGGACTTCATTGTAGAGAAGGACCTTCACATCGGAGACCGTGTCGTCATCAAGAAAGCGGGGGACGTGATCCCGGCCGTCGTCTCGGCGCTCGTCAGTGAGCGGACCGGGGAGGAGACGGAAATCGTCTTCCCGACGCATTGTCCAGCTTGTGAATCTGAACTCGTCCGGTTAGAGGGCGAGGCGGACCACCGCTGCGTCAATCCGGAATGCCCGGCCCAACTGCTCGAAGGGCTGATTCATTTCGTATCGCGCCCGGCGATGAATATCGATGGGCTCGGTGAGAAAGTGATTACGCAACTCCATGCGTCTGACCTCGTCCATAACGTGGCCGACCTATATCGTCTCGACCGGGATGCGCTGCTCGCGCTAGACCGGATGGGCGAAACGTCGGTGACGAACTTGCTCGCGGCGATTGAGCAGTCGAAACAGAACTCGCTCGAGCGTGTCTTGTTCGCGCTCGGTATCCGCCTCGTCGGACAAAAAGCGGCCGCGTTGATTGCGGAACGGTTCGAGACGATGGAGGCGGTCATGGAGGCATCGATCGACGAGTTGACGTCAATCGATGGTATCGGTACGAAGATGGCTGAATCGATCGTCTTATACTTTGAGAAGCCGGAAGCTCGTGACCTCGTCCGTGACCTCGGAGCGGCAGGTGTCAATCTGACGTTCAAAGGTGCGAAACGACCGGTCGACGCCGATGCACCGCTCGCCGGGAAGACGATCGTCTTGACCGGGAAACTGCATGAGATGACACGTGGCGAAGCCGGGAAACAACTTGAATTGCTCGGTGCGAGCGTCACGGGCAGCGTCAGCAAGAACACCGACCTCCTCGTCGCCGGCGAGAAGGCGGGCTCGAAACTGACGAAAGCCGAGTCACTCGGCATCGAAGTGTGGGATGAGGCGGCGTTGCTCGCCTTCTTAGCCGACCAATCGTGAATGAGGTCCTCCTGAGGGAGGGCCTTTTTTCATTGACCTGATTTTTAAACGTTTCCGGTCTCGAGCAGGTTCGTGCCCTCATGGGACGGGTAATGATTAGTATCTACAAATACTTATTTGACACCAAGACCTTACACCACGACTCGCGCACACTCACCCTCCATCCCTCTCCCGTGCCGGAGCGTGTCATCGCAGACGCCACAGTTCGGCAGACACCTTAGAGGAGGGGACCATCATGCAACGCACCAACCGACGTTTCATCGCACTCATTACATTCGTCCTCGTATTGATTGGCATGTGGGCACCGCATGGAAGTTACGCGAACACGACGATGACACCGACACCCATTTATGCACAAATTGAGTTGAGCCCCGAAGAAATCGAAGCATACGATGACGCGAGCCTCATCTACGCGGACGTCACGTATTACGGGGCGCGTGAGACGTCAACGATTTGGCGGTTCATGATTGACGCGACCGAGGTCGACGTGACGACAATCGACCAAATCACCTTGTATGACGGTGCCGGTGTTCCTTATTCATTCCCGAACGCCGTCTATGCGTTCCAGATGGAGGAACTTGTAGGTGAGTCAAGCGAACCGGGTGATGACGGGACGGAGACGGTTCCGGACGTCGATACACCGGGCGAGCCTCCGCTCGTTGAACCGGAGCCATCATTAGAGGAACCTGTCACCGAAGAAGTGGCCGCGCCCTCTGCTAGCCCAGCGGTTGCAATCGATCAATTGGTGCTCGGTGCCGACGGGCCGATCGAGCGTGTGTTAGGCGGGGATTTGGTGACATATCGGCTCGTCATCGATGTGACAGGCGCTCCGATTGAGAACTTGTCTGTGTCCAACACGGTGCCCGAAGCGTTGACCGTCGTCGCGGATTCGGTCGAAGTGCTCGGTCCGGAAGGCTCAGTCGCCCCGACGACCGTGAGCGGACCACCCGCTTTCAATTGGACGTTCCCGACGATACCGGTCGGGACGACGACGATTCAGTTCGACACGTTCGCACCAGATGTGACGAGTGAGACCGTCGTGACGAATACGTTCTGTATCGGCGTCGAAGATGAGACCGTGCCACCAGCTTGTACGGAGGCGAACGTCACGGTCGTAGCGAACGAGACGATCGGCCTCGAGGTCGGCAAAGAAGCGAACATTGACCAAGCCGTCGTCGGCGGGATGATCCCGTATACGTTCGTCATCGAGAACACAGGTGAGACGGCGCTCACGATCACATCCATCGAAGATGAGTTCTTTAGCGGCGACATCGACACCGAGGCGGTCGACACGTTCAATGCCAACATCCGCGAGCGTTTATTGGCACTCGTCGGCGATGACGGGCTGCTCGCCGGAGAACGGGTCGAGACGACCGTCAACTTAGTGATTCCTAGCGCTTACGACCGGACCAACGCTCCTGAAATCGGGAACGTGTTCCGCGTCGCGGCGACCGATGCTTTCGGCCGGGTCATCGATGCGGAGAGCCAACAGATCGTCTTATTGAATCAAGCCGACTTCACCGTCACGAAGACGGCGCGTCCCGAAGTGGTGCATCCTGGTGAGGCGATTCGCTATACGTATACGATCACGAACACGTCGAACGTCACGTTGTATTTCGTCGATGTCCTCGACGAATGGACGAGCGGGGCGTTGACGGTGAAGGAACAGCGCGAGACGACCGATACACTCCGAGACGGCATGCGTGCCCTGGCTGAAGTCGAGAACGGACTCGTCCCCGGCGAAGAAGTCGTGCTCGAGATGGAGAAAGTGCTCTTGCCCTCTTATGATGTGCGGGCCGGTGCGGTGCTCACGAACCGGACGACGTTCACGTTCGAAGTCAACCGTGAGGCGCGTGTGTCACGCGCGGCGGAGGCGACCGTGCACGTGAAGCAACCTATTCCGAAACCGGACGCCGATGACCGTGATGACCAAGATGAATCGGTCTATGTGCCGGAACCAACGACTCCGGTGACGCCAGACCAGGCGACCCTCCCGATGACCGGCACGACAAAAACGTGGGCAACGGCACTCGGTCTCGTCTTGATCGTGCTCGGCCTCCTGTTCTTGACGCATCGACGTCGTCCATCCATGAAAGCGTGACGTGGACACCCTTCAACGCCAGTTGAAGGGTGTTTTGCTGTGAATTAGCACTGATTCCGGTTCGACACTTTTTTCAACGGACGATTTTGTTATAATGGACGAAGTGTAACGAATCGATTCATTAAAGGAGTTCAGACATAGATGAAATGGAAACAATTGATTATCCCAACGCTCGCCGCGACCGTTTTTCTCGGCGGGTGCTCGATGAAAATCCCGATGGGGGAAGAAGAAGTCGCACCGACAGGCGAAGAGACGGCAGCCGAAGGGGTCACTCAAGCGATTGAGGCGCGCGATTCGTATTACCAGATGGTCATTCCGTTCAAACCGGCGGCGGCTCGAGGACTAGCTCAACGTCAAGTCAGCTCATCGCTCGAACTCGAAGAAGTGGAGCTCGGCCTCATGCGTCATTCGACCGGCGCGTTCGACCCGGAGAAGTACGCCTATCAAGAAGGACAGCTGTTGACGAGTGAAGACGTCTCGCGTCTGCTTGGCCGTAAAGACAAGACGTCGGAAGGACTCGTCCCGCTCAACCCGGCGTATGCGAACGGCACGGCCGAAGTGGCCGAGGAGCAGTTCGTCGAAGAGAACAAAAAGTCGCCACTCTATTTGGCGTCGCTCGTCGAACAAAACTATATGACGAAAACGGATAGTGGGTATCAACTCGGCGGTGTGTCGTTCGCCTTGATTTTGAATCAAGAGTACGTGTTCCAAGCGCCGAACTTCGGTCCGACCTATACGGAAAAGTTGGACGAGAAGAAAGTCATCGCTGAAGGAGAACGCATGGCGAATGAACTCGTCGCCCAGTTGCGGAAACGTGAGGACTTTAAAGACCTCGATATTAACGTCGCGTTGTATATGAAAGCGCCGCAAGGTTCACCGACACCAGGGAACTATATCAAATCGGCATTCGTCGGCTCAGCCAATGAAGTGGCGGCGAACGACTGGACCGCCATCGATGAGACCTATTATTACTTCCCGTCCGCCACGGCGACGACCGAAGTGCGCGACGATGCCCAAAAGTTCTCCCTCTTCAGTGACCGGATTGCCGATGTGTTCCCGGATTTCAGCGGAATGATTGGAAAAGGCTTCTATCAAAACGGCGAGTTGTCACGAATCGAAATCGACATCCCCATCCAGTTTTATAGCCGGGCCGAGCTCGTCGGGTTCACCCAGCACGTCGTCGGTCTGCTCGAGAACCGGTGGGAGTACAACCGGAACGTACCGGTTCGCATCAACGTCACCTCACTCGGTGGCCAACAAGCAGTGACCATCGTGTTCGAAGAAGGCATGGACAGTCCGAGAGTATATTTCTAATCGTAAGAAGGCATCGTGATGAAACGAATGCCTTCTTTTTTTCGTATGCTAAGTAACGAGGAAATTCTTTGACCTTCTTTGACCAAATCGGTAGAATAGACTTAACAGAATCGGGAAAGAAATAGGTGAGGTGAAACGAGATGGCAAAAAACTATTATGACGTCCTTGGCGTGCCGAAAGAGGCGTCCGACCAAGACATTAAGCGAGCGTATCGAAAACTGGCAAAACAATACCATCCGGATGTGAACAAAGATTCGGGCGCGCAGGATAAGTTCAAAGCAATCCAAGAAGCGTTCGATGTGCTGAGTGATCCTGATAAGAAAGCGAACTATGACCGCTATGGCAGTCCAGAAGGACCGACGTTCGGCGGAGGGACTTACAGCGGCGACGGATATGGGGAAGGATCGGCCCAGTTCGAAGACTTGTTCCGTCAGTTTGGCGGCGGGTCACGGACGACGTCGCGGACGTTCGGGTTCGAGGACATGTTTGGTAGCTTCTTTAATCAAGCGGTCGAAGAAGACCTCGATGAGACGGTCCGTGTCAACGTCCCACTCAGTCAATTGACGTCTGATTCCAAAGTGAGTCTGCGTCTCCAGACGGGAACGGTCAACGTGAAAATCCCGCAAGGCGCCCACGAAGGGCAAAAGTTACGGCTCAAAGGTAAGAGCAGCAAGGTCGGACAAGCGGGTGACCGCGGCGACGTGTACGTTGAGCTGCATTTCACGGATGATGATACGTACCGTCGAGAAGGAGCGAACGTCATTACCGTCAAACGGTTGCGCCCGCTCGCTTTCCTCGACGGCACAGAAGTCGTCGTGGCGACATTAGATGGTGGCCGGGTCAAACTGAAAGTGAAACCGGGGTCACGCCCGGGTCAACGGATGCGCATCCCAGGGCGCGGGTTCATGACCGCCTCGAAAGTACGGTCGGATCTCTTCGTCCAACTCGAAGTCGACTTGCCGCTAGACGCCGGCCACCGATCTGTTTACGAACAACTCGAACGTTGAGCCTAAGGAGGAAGCAGAATGGATTTCAATCGATTTACCGATAAAGCACATGAAGGCATCGTCAGTTCGCAGGCACTTGCGAAACAGTACCACCATAGCGAGATGAACGAATGGCACGTCTTGGCATCGATGATTTCACAAACGGACGGCATCGCGCCGCTCCTACTGCAAAAAATGGAGCTGAGCGTCGCCGAGATTGAGGCCGAGGTCGCGATGGCACTCAAGAACGCACCGAAGCTTCAAACGCCGACGACGCCGATGATTTCGGCCTCGCTGTTGAACGTGTTGACAACGGCGGAGCGGGAAGCGACCGGTATGAGTGACGAGTACGTCTCGGTCGAGCACGTCCTGCTCGGCATCATTATGAATAAGAGCCAAGCGCAAAGCATGCTCGAGCGCAAAGGTGTGACCGAAGAGAAACTACGCGAGGCGCTCGTCGCCGTCCGCGGAAATCGGCGCATCACGTCGAAGTCGCCGGAAGCGACGTATGACGTCTTGACGAAGTATGGCCGCGACTTGATTCAAGAAGTGAAGACCGGCAAAATCGATCCCGTCATCGGGCGTGATAGCGAGATTCGGCGCGTCATCCGCATCTTGAGTCGGAAGACGAAAAACAATCCGGTCTTAATCGGAGAACCGGGTGTCGGGAAGACGGCGATCGTCGAAGGGCTCGCCCAACGCATCGTTCGCGGTGACGTTCCGGAAAGCTTGAAAGATAAGACAATTTTCAGCCTCGATATGAGTTCGCTCGTCGCCGGGGCCAAATATCGCGGTGAGTTCGAAGAGCGGCTCCAAGCTGTCTTGAACGAAGTGAAAGAAGCGGAAGGGAAAATCATCCTCTTCATTGACGAACTGCATACGATTGTCGGGGCCGGCAAGTCCGAAGGGGCGATGGATGCCGGGAACATGCTCAAACCGATGCTCGCCCGCGGCGAACTCCACTGCATCGGCGCGACGACACTCGATGAGTATCGCCAATATATCGAGAAGGACCCGGCACTTGAGCGCCGTTTCCAACAAGTGCTCGTCGACGAACCGGACGTCGAAGACACGGTGTCGATTTTGCGCGGTTTGAAAGAACGCTTCGAGATTCACCACGGTGTCCGCATTCATGACAACGCGCTCGTCGCAGCGGCCGTCTTATCGAACCGCTACATCACCGACCGGTTCATGCCGGACAAGGCGATTGATCTCGTCGATGAGTCGTGTGCGATGATTCGGACGGAGATGGAATCGATGCCGGCCGAACTCGATGAACTCGTACGCCGCGTCATGCAACTCGAGATTGAGGAGGCGGCCTTGAAGAAAGAAAGTGATGACGCCTCGAAGAAACGACTCGATGCGCTGCAACAAGAACTCGCCTCGATTCGCGAACAGTCGGACGCGCTCCGACTCCGTTGGGAGAACGAGAAAGAGTCGACGCATCGCGTGCAACACATCCGTGGCGACTTGGAGAAAGTGAAGCTCGAACTGCAAGAAGCTGAGAGCCGCTATGATTTGAACCGGGCCTCCGAGCTCAAATATGGCCGTATCCCGGAACTCGAGCGTGAACTCGCGGAAGCGGAACGGCTCGCCGGTTCGGTGACACGTGAACTCGTCCGCGAAGAAGTGACCGAGGAAGAGATCGCCGAGGTCGTCTCGAAATGGACGGGGATCCCCGTGACGAAATTGACCGAAGGAGAGCGAGACAAGTTGCTCAACCTCGAGACGGTGCTCCATCAACGTGTCTTCGGACAAGACGATGCGATTCGCCTCGTCAGTGATGCCGTCATTCGGGCTCGAGCCGGCATTAAAGATCCGAACCGTCCGATCGGCTCGTTTTTGTTCCTCGGACCGACGGGTGTCGGGAAGACCGAACTCGGGAAAGCGCTCGCCGAGGCGATGTTCGACTCGGAAGACCATATCGTACGTCTCGACATGAGCGAGTATATGGAGAAACACGCCGTGTCGCGTCTCGTCGGGGCGCCTCCAGGTTATATCGGCTATGAAGAGGGCGGCCAGTTGACGGAAGCAGTCCGCCGCAACCCGTACTCGGTGCTCCTGCTCGATGAGGTGGAGAAAGCGCACGCCGATGTGTTCAACATCTTGCTGCAACTGCTCGATGATGGTCGCTTGACCGATTCGCACGGACGTGTCGTCGACTTCAAAAACACAATCGTCATCATGACATCGAACATCGGGGCCGACATCTTGCTCGAAGCGGCGAAAGATGGTGTCATCGATGAGGCGGAAGAACGCCAAGTCATCGAGCGGCTCCGCCGCCACTTCCGTCCCGAGTTTTTGAACCGGGTCGATGAGACGATTTTGTTCCATCCGCTCACGCGGGCTCAAATCGGCCAAATCGTCGAGAAAGCGGTCGCGCGCATGGGTAGTCGCTTGACGGCGCGCTCGATTCAAATCGAGATCACGGATGCTGCGAAAGTGTTTATCGCCGACGAGGCGTATGAGCCACAGTTCGGGGCCCGTCCAATCAACCGGTACGTACAACGGACGATTGAGACGAAACTTGCCCGTAGCATTCTCGCCGGAGATATCGAGGACGGCCAGACGGTCGTCATCGATGTCGAGAACGACGAGTTGACGCTTCGTCCTGCGACGGTGACGCATTAAACATTGAAAGAGCGCTGGCTGATGCCGGCGCTCTTTGTTTATGAGATAGGTGCAGGTTGATAGATGCAGTACGGTTCTTCGGCCTTATAGTCGCCGGTGACGGCATAAGCGCGAGCCCGCGAGCCGCCGCATACGTAACGATACTCGCAGTAGCCGCATTTTCCGTGGTGGGTATCGGGATCGCGTAGTGATTTAAAAACCGGGTGGTGCCGGTAAATCTCGGCGAGCGGTGTTTGTTTCACGTTGCCGCACGTAATCGGTAAGAAACCGGACGGCTGCACGTCGCCCGTATGCGAGATGAACACGAAACCGTTCCCGTCATTCGTGCCGCGGGGTGCCTTGGCGAGATCGTCATGCGGATGGCCGATGGGCGACAATCCAACTTGTTTTCGTTTTAAGTTCTCTTGCCGGGCGATGCGCCGATAAAACTGGGCTTCGGTCGTCGAGATGATGAATGGGACGTGTTCTTGCAAAGCGAACGCCCAGCGGAGTACTTCTTCATGCCGTTCTGGGGAGATGGGCTGCAGGAGCGACCCGCGGCCGGTCGGCACGAGGAAGAACAGCGTCCACACCGACACACCGAGTTCACCGACGAGTTTGGCGATGTCCGCGAGTTGATCGACGTTATATTCCGTGACCGTCGTATTGATTTGGAATGACATGCCTTCTTCCCGGAAATAAGAGATGCCGCGCAACGTCCGTTCGAAACTGCCGCGGGTACCCCGGAAATAGTCGTGTGACTTGGCGTCCGGACCGTCGAGCGAGAACGCCCAACGCGTCAATCCGGCATCTTTCGCCCGTTTGACGGCGTCATGGGTCACGCGTGGCGTTGCCGATGGGGTCATCGATACGCGCATTCCGAGCGAGGCGGCGTATTCCGTCAACTCGAACAAGTCTTCGCGCATGAGCGGGTCGCCACCTGTGAAGACAAGAATCGGGTTGTCCATCGCATGAATGTCGCGGATGAGCGCCTTACCTTGGGCGGTGTCGAGTTCACCCGGATAACGATGGAACTGAGCCTCGGCCCGGCAATGGACGCATGACAGTGCACAGGCGCGTGTCACTTCCCAAATGACGATGAACGGATTCTCGTTGTAGTCGATTCGTTTCATACGGACACCACCTGTCTTGCCATGATGCGGGTGACGGCTTGTTTGGCCGAGTCGACGCAGTCGGGGAGACCGACGCCGTGCAAAATCGCCCCACAAGCTTCGACGCCGTCGAGGGAGGACAATGTTTCCTCGAACGCGCGCACGTATTGTTTATGGCCGACCTCATACTGCGGCATCGTGTCGACGTGACGCTCGACTCTCGTGAAGATCGGGTTACCGACGTGTTGAATTTTTCGAAGCTCACGGAGCGCGAAATCGGCAATCGTCTCGTCGGATTCCGTCAACAGGTCGGGAACGAACGCGGAGCCGATGTAGACGCGTAACAGCGCCTTGTTTTCGGGTGCCATATGCGGCCATTTCTTATGCATCCAGCTACAAGCGGTCAAGGCGTTGCCTTCGCCCTTGGCGATGACGTAACCCGTCCCGTCGAGTGCCTCGACGTCTGCTTTCTCGAACGCCGCGAGCACGGTGATGGAAGACGTGCGTTTCAATGACGACAACCGTTCCGCTTCTGGGAGACCGAGGAGCGGGCCGAGCGCGTTCGGCGAGGAGGCTAACACGATGCCGTCAAACGACTCGACCGTTCCGTCCTCGAGCACCACTTCATGGGGCCGGACTGCCGCGACCCGTGTCCCGAGACAGAGGCGATCAATCGATGGACGGAGCGCCTCGATCAAGACACCAAGCCCTTGGCCGAGCGATAAAAATTTACCGGCCTCGCGCGGTTTGACACCGGCTTGGACAGGAGGTGTCAATGCTTTCATACCGAGAATCAGGCTGCGTGTTTTTTGTTCAATCGTGATAAACTGAGGGAAAGTAGACTCGATGCTCATATCGTCGAGCGTACCATTGTAAATCCCAGACAGGAGCGGTTCGATCATTGCCTCGACGACTTCCGACCCGAGCCGGGCCCGAAAGAACGTATCGAGCGAGATATCTGATCCCGCATAGACGCGGGGCAACACGAGGTCCATACCGGCCCGAAACTTGCCGCGCCACGTGAACAGATCCGTCTTGACCATCGGCCAGAACTTGGTCGGGATGCCCATAACCGAACCGGCGGGCATCTGTCGCAGTCGGTTCCGGACGTAAATGTACGAGGTCCCGATCATCGACCGGACGAGATCGTCGTCAAGCCCAAGTTCGGTGATCAGCTCGGTCAATGTCGGCTTACGGGCCATATATCCGTCCGGCCCACATTCTAAGACGAAGCCGTCTCGATAAACGGTCTTGATTTTTCCGCCAATCCGGTCACTTGCTTCATACAATGTGACATGCGCTCCCGTCTGTTTTGCATAATACGCGGCGGCCATGCCGGTAATCCCTCCACCGATGATTGCAATCTTGTTCAATCCATTCACCCATTTCTATGTAGTATTCCTACTAACGGTACCGAGAATGTTGACGTAGACATAGGATAAGTCTCACACGGTTCTAGACAAATTCGTCACGATTGGAAGGAGGACCACCTATGATTTGGTTCGGGATAACGGCGGCGGTCGTCGTGGTCGGTATTATCGCGTTCATCGTCTCGATGAATCGGCATGGTGAGAAGCTCGAAGGTGACGAGGACAGCCCATCGGTCATATGGGCCGACGAGGAATGGTATAAGCCGGATAAGGAAGACGGTCCACTTGATGGTTAACCGTCTTCAAATATGTTAAGATGACCCGGGTAAAAACTATCGGACATGGGGTGATTGGATGAACGTATTGGAACAGCAGTTGGCGCATTTGGTCGACGAGTGTCGTCCGTACACAGCACAAGGAAAAGTCGCCGACTATATTCCGGAGCTCGCGCATGTACAAGATGATTTGCTCGGCGTGGCGATTTGCCTACCTGATGGTTCTTATATTCATGCGGGGGACGTCCATCATAAGTTCACGATTCAAAGCGTGTCAAAGGCGTTGACGCTCTGTTACGTCTTGATGGAGTTCGGGGAAGATTACGTGTTCTCGAAAGTCGGCATGGAACCGACGGGGGATGCGTTCAACTCGATTGCCAAACTTGAAGAGACGGTGCCATCGAAACCGCTCAATCCGATGATTAACGCCGGGGCGCTCGCGGTCACGAGCATGATTTTAGGGGACACGGCGGAGCTGAAAATCTATCAGTTCCGTCAATTTTTGGCGACGTTGCTCGATGTCCCGGTCGAGGAAGTCACGTATAACGAAAAAGTCGCTCGCTCGGAATACGAGACGACCGACTTGAACCGGGCCTTGCTCTATTTCATGCGCCATCACGGAATCGTCGAGGGCGATGTCGATGAGATTATCGATGTGTATACGAAACAGTGTGCCATCGAAATCGATTGTTTTGACTTGGCTCGCATCGGCCGGATTCTATCCGGTAACGGCGAAGACCCGGTCACAGGCGAGGAATTGATTCCGCGTCGCGTCGTCCGTATCGTCAAAGCCATCATGACGACGTGCGGCATGTACGACGCATCGGGTGAATTTGCCGTCCGTGTCGGCCTGCCTGGAAAGAGCGGGGTGTCGGGTGCGATTCTCGCGACCGGCAAACACGAGCTCGGATTGAGTGATGTCGGCTTTGGGATTTTCGGTCCCGCCCTCGACTCGAAAGGGAACTCGATTGCCGGGATGAAGTTGCTTGAACTGCTCGTCGAACGCTACACGTCGCGCTAAAGCTTGATGGCGTCGACCGATTCGTCGAGTCGGGTGTGCAGCTTCTGGACGACTTCTTTATAGTCGTCGGTCAAGGCGGCTGGCGGCGTGAAATCGGTCCAGCGCAACAACAGCTGATGCCGGTCATTCATATCACCAAGTTCGGTCTGGAGCCGCTTCAGTTTTTGAACTTGGTCTTTTGAGGCGCTCGGCTCATAGTTCAATAAGTACTCATTCAAATAGCGCTCCCGCTTCACGGCGAGCCGGACTTTGTGGAGGGTATCGAGCCGGTCGTTCCGTTTCGTCGCTGCGTGATGGGTCGCGATGCGCCGCTTGCGGTCGGCTTTGGCTTTATCGAGAAACACCGCCGCGTCTTGTTTGCGAAAGGCGCGGAACAGCTGCCCGCCAATGAAGCGACGGACTTGCTGGTCAAGCGAAGGCGTCATTTTTTCGGTCACACGCGCTTTCAACAGCGTGCGGTCCTTGGCCCGTTGTGTTTCGACATGCTCAACAAAAGCTTGATCGAGCTCGGTCTCGACGGCAAATCCTTCAAGGAGGACATCTCCGTCACGCACCGCACCGAGCGCCTCCATCAACTGTTTCAATTGACGATACGTCGAAGGCTTCGTGTCGTACAGTTGCATGAACGTCAATAGCTTGCGTAGATGGACCCGGGCTTGGTGGATATCTTCACTGTTTTGAAACGTGAGCGCCTCGGTCATATAATGATTGAACGTGTTCCACGTCTCTAACAGCTCATATTTTAATTTTTCCGCATTCCGTTGATTCATTCTAATTTTTCCTTTCTGAAATGAGATGAGGTTGCCCATGTATCAAACACATTCACTAAATGAAAAAATCAAACTGTTCTTCACCATCTTCTTCCCGATTTTGGTGACACAAGTGTCCTTTTACTTAATCAGCTTTTTTGACACAGTCATGTCGGGCCGAGCCGGCGCCGTCGATTTGGCGGGTGTCGGTGTCGGGTCGAGTTTATGGATGCCGGTGTATACGGGGTTGAGCGGGATTCTGCTCGCTGTCGCCCCAATCGTCGCCCAGGCGCTCGGGGCCCGCAATATCCAGCAGATTCAACGGACGCTGTACCAAGGCGTATACTTAGCGATCGGTCTGAGCATCGCGACGCTCGTGCTCGGCTTTTGGCTCGTCCCGACGGCTGTCGACGGCATGGGACTGAGTGAGGAAGGGAAACGGATTGCCAAAGGGTATTTGCTCGCACTCGGATTCGGGGTGTTGCCGATGTTCTTGTTCAACGTGCTACGCACGCTCATGGACTCGCTCGGCAAAACGCGAATCTCGATGCTACTTATACTATTAGGGTTACCCATTAACGTCGGATTAAATTACATCTTCATCTTTGGAAAACTCGGCGTCCCGGCCTATGGCGGTGTCGGGGCGGGAATCGCCTCGGCCATCACATATTGGTTGCTCTTCTTTATGGCGTTCGCGTTTGTCCGGAACGGCAAGCCTTTCCTTGAATATCGTTTCTTGCGCTCAGTGGAGCGTATCTTCTGGCCGAGACAGAAAGAACTGCTCAAGCTCGGGACACCGATCGGTCTCGCCATTTTTGCGGAAGTGAGCATCTTTGCGGCGGTGACGTTGCTCTTGAGTGAATATGGAGACAATATCGTCGCGGCCCACCAAGCGGCCATCAACTTCGCTTCATTTGTCTATATGTTGCCGTTGTCCGCGTCGAGCGCACTCACGATTGTCGTCGGCTATGAGCTCGGGGCCCGGCGGCTCCAAGACGCCGTACGCTATGCCAAAATCGGTATCGTCCTTTGTCTCGGTGTGTCATCATTCTCGGGAGCGCTTCTGTTTTGGCAAAATGAACGGGTTGCGGCCATCTATACGAACGATGCGGCCGTCGTGGAACTCGCGGCCCACTTCATGATTTTTGCGGTCTTCTTCCAATTATCGGATGCGGTCGCCGCCCCGATTCAAGGGATTTTACGCGGGTTCAAGGACGTCAACGTGACGCTCATCTTGTCGCTCATCGCCTATTGGGTCATCGGCCTCCCGCTCGGCTATGCGCTTGCCGAACAGTTCGGTTTCGGACCGGACGGCTATTGGATTGGTTTGATTGCGGGTCTAGCGGCCGGAGCCGTGTTGCTGGTCATGCGTCTCATTCATATCGTCAAACGGTATGAGGCCCAACCGATTACGAACGAAACATCCTAACCGAGACAGGTTGACGCTACGGCGTCAGCCTTTTTGTTGTTTGAGGGGGAAACAGGATGGGCAAAGAACTGGGGAAATCGAGTTTGTCAGTTAGTGATATTGGTCTATACAACTATACTGGTTTTTGATATGATAACGATGAAGCTACTTGAAGAAAGGTGGATGACCGATTATGGTAATCATCAATGCACACATCGTTTCGGGGGACGAAACGTGGGAACGAGGCTATATCCAATTCGATGGCACGACGATTGTGAGCGTCGGTGCGATGGAGGACTATCAGGCAGGAACAGATAAAGAGATTGACGTTCGTGGGGCACTCGTGACGCCAGGCATGATTGACGTTCACATCCACGGCGGTTACGACGTCGATACGATGGATGCGGACGTGGATCGACTACGTCATCTCAGCCGTTCGATGCTCGCTGAAGGTGTGACGTCTTATTTTGCGACGACGATTACACAGTCACCGACTGCCATTACGAAGGCGTTGCAAGCAGCCCGGACTGTCATCGAGGCGGGAGACACGTCCCTCGTCGGCATCCATCTAGAGGGACCGTTCGTCAACGTCGACAATGCGGGGGCACAGCCGGCCGAATATATTATCGATCCCGATGCAAATCAATTCCGCACATGGCAACAGGAGGCGGGCGGTCACATTCGCCTCGTCACGTATGCGCCGGAACGTCCGGGAGCACGTGAGCTTGAACAGGTGATGGGTGAAACCGGTGCAATCGGATCGACCGGACACACGAACGCCACGTTTGCCGAGAACAAGGAAGCGAACGTCAAGCATGGCACGCACTTATACAATCAGATGCGAGGGATTCATCATCGGGAGCCGGGAACGGTCGGCTATTGTCTGTTGGAGCGGGACGTCATGGTTGAAATCATTCCAGACGGGATTCACAGCCGTCACGAGATGGTCGACTTCGCCTATCGCATGAAAGGGGCCGACGGTCTCGTCGTCATTACGGATGCGATGCGCGCCAAAGGTCTTCCGGACGGCCGTTATGAACTCGGGGGTCAACCGGTCATCGTCGAAGGCGGGGCGGCTCGACTCGAAGCCGGGAACTTGGCCGGCAGCGTCTTGACGATGGACGCGGCGTTCCGCAACATGCTGTTATACACGGGATGCACGGTGCAAGAAGCGGTGAAGATGACGTCAGCGAACCAAGCGCGTGAGTTCGGCTTGACGAACAAAGGGGCCATCGCGCCTGGCTTCGACGCGGATCTCGTCATTTGGGATGACGCAATGACGGTTATAACGACGATTCATCAAGGACAGGTCAGTTATTCGAAGGAGGACATGCAATGAACATATTAGTGGCGAACACACCGACGGACGCAGAAGAAATCGCATATACACTCATCAAAGAGCGGGTCGCCGGGAAGCGCGATTTCGTGCTCGGACTCGCGACGGGCAGTACACCGGTCGGGATGTATCAGATGTTCAAACGAGATCGGCTCGACTGCAGTCATGTGACGAGCGTCAATCTTGATGAGTATATCGGGCTCGCGCCGAGTCATCCGCAAAGCTATCATCACTTCATGGAAGAGAAGCTGTTCAATGACATCCCATTCAAACAGAGCCATCTGCCTCATGGTGACGCGGCCGACCCGGAAGCGGAAGCGGCTCGCTATGAACAGCTCGTCCGCTCGATTGGTGTCGACCTGCAATTGCTAGGCATCGGAGAGAACGGACATATCGCCTTCAATGAGCCGGGTACCGCGCTCGATGCGAAGACGCATGTGACCGAACTGACCGAGTCGACGCGTGAAGCGAACCGCCGTTTCTTCGATTCAATCGAAGACGTGCCGACGCAGGCCATCACGATGGGACTCGATACGATTATGAACGCACGCGAGATCGTCCTCGTCGCGACCGGTACCCGTAAAGCCGAAGCCGTGCATCACATGATTGAGAGCGTGCCGACGATTGACTGGCCGGCTTCCATCTTACAGGCGCATCCAAGTGTGACCATCGTGCTCGATGCCGAAGCGGCCTCGGCTTGTAGCAATGTGTTACAGGCGCGTGGCAGTGAAGCGGCCGACCGATTCTTTTCGATCCGAGCTTGATGACCTGGAGACAAGTGTCTCCAGGTTTTTTCTCGTTAACTGTGGGAAATTGTATGGAAATGGATTTGTAATCAAAACGTTTTCGACAAAAGTCGAGGTTTCCTCTATAATAGGTGAAGCTCATATCATTCGATCGCGAAGGAGAAACTCATGAATTCAAGAACCCAAGCTCGTAGACGGCGCAAAGGCCCGTCTGCGTTTTATAAGCTGTT
Source organism: Exiguobacterium sp. s50 (assembly GCF_018618175.1). NCBI lineage: Bacteria > Bacillati > Bacillota > Bacilli > Caryophanales > Exiguobacterium > Exiguobacterium sp. s50. Next base: position 170,300 of record NZ_JACSLP010000007.1, on the reverse strand, counting down.
CAGCGCCCTTGTATTGATTGCCGTCATCGTTGGCTCAAGCATGTATGGAACGGCTTTTTATAAAGCGCATAACATGCTGTCAGGTACTCAAGTGACGCTTGAGGATGATCCGACTATCGAACCGACTCGATTTGATAAAGAGGATACCGAGAGCTTCCTCGTGCTCGGGACGGACTTGTCCCCGCAGAAGAAAGCGCGCGGCGAGTATGGTCGGTCTGACGTCATGATTGTCGTCATTCTGAACAAGAAAAACAAACAGACGACGATGCTCAGCATCCCGCGTGACTCGTACGTCAACATCGACTATACGGGCTTCAATATCCCGTACGGTAAGACGGGTCTCGATCAAGACAAAATCACGCACGCCTATTACTTCGGGTCGATGGATGAATCGAACCCGAACAACGGTATGCGGATGGCGACGAACACGATTGAAGACTTGGTCGGCATCGACATCGACCACGTCGTCTCCCTCAACTTCCAAGGGTTCGTCGACTTCATCGATGCCGTCGGCGGGGTCGAAATCGACGTCCCGTTCTCGTCTGAACAGAAGAGTTACGACGCCTCACGAGAAGTCGTCCAAGTCGAAGCAGGGCTTCAGCAGTTATCGGGCGAAGAGGCACTCGCTTACGTCCGTAACCGCTATGACGACCCACGCGGAGACATCGGTCGCGGACAGCGTCAGATGGAAGTCATCAATGCCGTCCTTGACCAAGCGCTCGGCACGTCGCTCATCAACAACTACGACAAAGTGTTGAAAGCAGTCGGGGACAACATGCAGACGACGCTCGGTCCGAACGATTATATGCGTTTAATCGAGGACGTCGGCGCCCTCAACAACACGGTTCAATATCAGTTGACCGGTGAAGGGGCCCGCGGTGTCGACGGTCATTTCTATTACTTCTTGAACGAGCCGTTGCTCGAAGAAGTTCGTTACCGCGTCCAACAGGCCGATGCCGGGAATGAAGTCGAGCCGATGACCGATACCGAGCTTGAGACGTATATGTACGACCCAGCCGGAATCACGTATGAAGCACAATAAAAAAATGGTTTGCCGTCCGCGGCAAACCATTTTTTTATGTGCGTTCCATCGCAACGGTGAACGAGTAGGCGTCGCCGCGGAACAAGGAACGGCTATATTCGAACATGTCCCCGTTCTCGAGATACGTCCGTTGGTCGATTAAGAGCACAGGGGCGTTCGGAGAAATCGTCAACAGCTTTGCTTCCTCCGGTCCCGCGCTCCTCGCCTCGAGGGTTTGGGTCGCATTCTTCAACCGGAGCCCTGACTGCTCGGCGAACTCGTAAATCGAACCGACGGCATCTGTCTCGGTCAAGTTCGGTAGTAAGGCGACCGGGATGTATGCCGTCTCGAGGGCGAGCACGTTCTCATCGGCGAGACGGAGACGTCGCATCTCATAGACGGGCGTGTCGAGCGCGACGCTCAATTTTTGGGCGATTTTGGCCGGGGCTGAAATCGTCTGGAACGACAACAGGCGGCTAAACGGACGCATGCCCCGATGTTTGATTTCTTCCGAGAAACTTGTCAATCCGGACAAGGCCATCGTGATTTTCTTGTTGGCGACGAACGTGCCTCGGCCTTTTTGACGGCTCAAATAACCGGCGTTGACCAAGTTTGTGATCGCTTGGCGGACCGTCATCCGACTCACGTTATAGCGCTCGGAAAACTCCCGTTCGGATGGGATGGATTCCCCGGGTTGGAGCTCGCCGGCATCTATTTGTTGCTTTAAATAGGCTTCGATTTGATAATAAATAGGTAGCGGTGATTGTTTATCAATCTGTAACATGCATATCGCTCCTGACTGCTAAAGTAAGTGTTTCTTATTATAGACCAAATTAGACTAGTTGTCTGAACATATCCTACAGAAAAGGCGGCGATCAAGATGAAGCCATGGCAATTTGAAACGACGGTGACCGACGTGCGCACCGATGCGCGCGGGACGTGGGTCGCGCTTGAATCCACATTATTTTATGCGGAAGGCGGGGGCCAACCTCCGGACGTCGGAACACTCGACGGACAACCCGTTCTCGATGTGCAACGGGTCGAGGAGGTCGTCTGGCATTTAGTCGAACCGGGGCTCGAACGTGGGACGTTCGTGACCGGCATAGTCGATGAAGCGGTCCGTCACGACCACTCGATTCAACACACGGCTCAGCACGTGTTGACGGCTTTATTGGAAGACGAATACGGCATTCAGACGCTCAGCTTCGGCATCGGACAAGAGGAGTCGTCGCTTGAAATCGAGACAGAGACGCTCGATTGGACTCAAATCGAGTCGTTGGAACGAGACGTGCAACGCATCATCTTTGAGAACCGTCCCGTCTCCACGTACGAACTCGCGTCCGCAGAGGTCGAGGTCAATCGGTTACGCAAACCGACCGATCGCACCGGGATGATCCGGATCGTCGACATTGAGGGACTCGATTACAACGCGTGCGGTGGGACACATGTCGAGACGACCGGCCAACTTGGGATCGTCCATGTGACCTCGATGAAGAAAGTTCGTGGGAACGTTCGTTTGACGTATGTTGCCGGTCACCGGGCCTTGTCCGCCATCCATTCGTCACGGACGGCGTTGCGGACGATTCACCAAACGTTATCGACGACGAACGAGACGGTCGCTGCCCGTGTCCTCGAGGAACGAAATCTTCGTCTCGAGCGGGACAAGGAAGTGAAGGCGCTCGAGGCGCGCGTCGCGAAAGCGAAAGTCGCTGCCTTTTTGCAGGAAGACAATTACGTCATCACCCATATCGGTAAGACGGAAGCGGAGACGTTGACGACGACCATCGTCGAACGCATCGCCGCGACGGGCCGAATCGCTGTCGGAGCCAATCATACGGGTCAAAAGCTATGGCTCATGCATGACGGGACACATGACATCGCCATCGGTAAATTCTTAAAACGGACGCTCGACGACCTCGGCATCGGTCGCGGTGGCGGCAGTCATAAACAAGCCCAGGCCCGATTCGAATCGGTCATCGAGTTGGAACGCGCGACGGCAGAAATCGTGAAACGGCTTCAGGAAGGGATGGTATCATGTTGAAGATTGAGCACGGCACGGGAGCAGAACTGATTGAACAGGCACGGGTTGTGCGGGCGACAGTGTTTATTCACGAGCAAGGCATCGCCCCTGAAATCGAGTATGATGAGCTTGACCCAGCCTGCATCCATTTCGTCGGGACAGTGGACGGTGAGCCGGTGACGACGGCGCGTCTGCGTCCAATCGGTGACGCGGTCGGGAAAGTCGAGCGGGTCGCCACACTCGCTTCGGCGCGCGGCAACGGGTATGCGAAAGAGGTTATGCTCGCTATCGAGTCCGTCGCCCGGACGAGCGAGTTACATGAGCTCAAACTTGGCGCTCAACTGACGGCACTCCCTTTCTATGAGCGTCTCGGATATGAGGCGTACGGGGACGAATTTTTAGACGCGGACATCCCGCATCGGATGATGAAAAAGACGTGGTGATTGTTTTTAGAAATTTTCCTTTTTTATAAAAAAAGGTTGGCAAGCCGGGATGCATTTGTTATAACTAAAACTAACAACTGACAGATAGAGGTTGCGAATGACATGAGTACGCTTGATCGACACGGACGCATTCCGGATCGAGCCGAAAGGGGAATTTCGCCGAAGTCGACGTTCGCATGCGTACGAACGAAGGCTGGGGTAGTCGTGAATAACGCCTACACTGCCATGGATGAAATGCCATGGAGCGCTATCTACGGAACGATTCTTTAATCGTTTTTCAACTGCGCGTACAAGCGGCAGACCGTAGGGAGAGTGCTTCCTACCGGTCTGCCGCTTTTTCTGTTGGTGGACATCATGAAAGTGGGGAACCTGATGACAACCGTATTGAAATTTGGAGGCAGCTCCGTTGCCACGATTGAACAAATCCAGGCCATTTCCGAATATTTACAGACACGGGCCGCGGCCGGAGAAAAACTTGTCGTCGTCGTCTCCGCGATGGGGAAAACGACTGACTCACTGTTGTCACTCGCCAAACAAATCACGGAACGCCCGATGATTCGTGAACTGGACCGCTTGCTCGCGGTCGGTGAGGAGCAGACGATCAGCCTGCTCAGCATCGCTTTAAACTCTCGAGGCGTGGCTGCCATCTCGCTTACCGGACAACAAGCCGGGATCGACACGATGGGCATTCACACGAAAAGTAAAATCAAGGCGATTCGCAAAGAAGTGCTCGAAGAGAAGCTCCGGACATATGACGTCGTCATCGTCGCCGGTTTCCAAGGTGTCAACGAGTTCGGTGATGTGACGACGCTCGGACGAGGCGGATCGGATACGACCGCTGTCGCCTTGGCCGCCGTCCTCAGCAAACGCTGTGAGATTTACACAGACGTCGCCGGTGTTTATACGGCTGACCCGCGCATCCATCCGACGGCCCGCCGATTAGATACCGTCTCGTATGACGAGATGATGGAGATGAGCGCGCTCGGGTCGAAAGTGATGGAGATGCGTAGCGTAGAGCTCGCGAAAAAATTTGATGTGAACATCTTTGTAGGAAAGACGCTTGCGAGCGAAGGAGGAACATGGATCATGGATATGACACAGGCGATGGAACAAAAAGCGGTGACGAGCGTGAGCGTCGTGAAGAACGTGCTCAGCGTCTCAATCAAACATATTCCACATTCGGTGGCAGGAGTTGCCGACATTTTCGAGAAATTGTCACAGCGTCATGTCAATATCGATATGATCAGTCAGACCGCGTTCGATGGTGAAGTATTCCTGTCGTTCACCTGTCCGCTCGATGAAGAAGCGTTTCTCGAAGAGGCGCTCGCGGAACTGACTGAGACGTTCCCACAAATCAAAATCGACCGTCATACCGAGCATGCGAAAATCTCGGTCGTCGGCATCGGCATGCGTGACGCGACCGGTGTCGCAGCCGAACTGTTCGCCACGTTCCGCGAGAGCGGAATCCCATTCTATCAAGTCACGACATCCGAGATTAGCATCTCGTACACGATTAACGAACAAGACGTCGAAGCAGCCGTCGCGGCCATCGCGACCCGCTTCAAGTTATAAGGAGGACGCCACATGTATAACGTAGCCGTCGTCGGTGCGACCGGTGCCGTCGGCCAAAAGATGATTGAAGTATTGACCGAGTATGAATTCCCGATTAACGAATTGATGTTGTACGCATCGGCCCGTTCGGCCGGGAAGACCGTGAACGTGAACGGCAAGGACGTCGTCATCCGGGAACTGTCGGACGCGATTTATGCGGACCCAATCGATATCGCGCTCTTCTCAGCCGGTGGGAGCATCAGTGAACAATATGCGCCTCGCCTGAGTGAACAAGGTGTCATCGTCATCGACAACTCGAGTGCATTCCGGATGCAGGCGGACATTCCGCTCATCGTACCGGAAGTGAACCGAGTCGAACTGAGCCCGGACAAGACGCTCATCGCCAACCCGAACTGCTCGACGATCCAATCGGTCGTCGCGCTCGCACCACTCGCGGAAGTATACGGATTGACGCGTGTCGCCTATACGTCGTATCAAGCCGTCTCTGGCTCGGGCCAAAAAGGGATTGAAGACTTGGAACGCGGAGCACGTGGGGAAGAGCCGAAGAACTATCCGTATCCGATTTACGATAACGTCTTGCCACACATTGATGTGTTCTTAGAGAACGGTTATACGAAAGAAGAACAGAAGATGATTGAAGAGACACGCAAGATTTTAAACGCGCCGAACCTCGGTGTCACCGCAACATGTGTCCGTGTCCCGGTCCGCAACAGCCATGCCGTCTCCATCACGGTCACGCTCGACCGCGACGCGACGCTCGCAGAAGTGAAAGCCGTGCTCGCGGACGCGCCAGGTGTCGTCTTGATGGATAACCCAGGGGAGCTCGTCTATCCGACACCGCTCGATGCGAACGGGACAGACGACGTGTACGTCGGTCGTATCCGTGTCGATGAGTCACAGCCGAACACGTTCCATCTCTGGTGCGTCGCTGATAATGTTCGAAAAGGCGCGGCAGCGAACGCCGTCCAAATCGCCCAATGCATGATTGGGCAGACTGCTACGAAATAAGGGGGAGATTATATGTTCACAGGAGTCGCAACCGCACTCGCTACACCGTTTCAAGCAGACGGTCAGCTACATCTCACAGCATGGGAAGCGTTGATTGAAGATCAAATTAAAGAAGGTGTCAGCGGTCTCGTGATCGGGGGAACGACTGGTGAGGGCATGACCATCACGGACGAAGAGTTCGAGACGCTTCTCGTCAAAGCGATTGAAGTCGCTGCCGGCCGCGCCGTTATCATCGCTGGAACCGGGTCGAACAACACGGCGCTCAGCATTCAAAAGACGAAACGGGCCGCCGAACTCGGAGCCGAGATGGCGATGGTCGTCACGCCTTATTACAACAAGTCGACGCAAGCGGGTCTGATTGCCCATTTCACAGCGATCGCCGACGCGTCACCGATTCCGCTCATGCTCTACAACGTACCATCGCGGACGGGCGTCGCCCTTGATCCGGCAACGGTTGGGGAACTCGCTGATCACCCACGCATCGCTGCGCTTAAAGAAGCGAGCGGGGATATCTCGGTGATGGCTCAAATGATGGCGCACGTGCCGGAAGGCTTCCCAGTCTATTGCGGGAACGATGATCAAATCCTTCCTTATATGGCTTGGGGGGCGCAAGGTGTTGTCTCGGTCCTTTCGAACGTCTATCCGGGTGCGACGGTCGCCTTAGCCGAAGCGCTCCTCGCTGGAGACTTGGAGACGGCGCGCCGCTGGCAGCTCCGACTGCTCCCGGTCATTGACGAATTGTTCGCGGAAGTGAATCCGATTCCGGTCAAAGCAGCACTCAATGCGCGCGGCTTCGAGTTCGGTGCACCACGTCTCCCGCTCGTCCCGATGAGCGCGACGGCCGAGGCCCGCTTGTTATCGGCAATGGAGCAGTTCAATGAGGTGAGACAGTGAACTTACTCATTCATGGATACGGCGCGATGGGACAGATCGTCGAAGAAGTCGCCCGGACACAAAACTTGACCGTTGCAGCCATCGTCTCACCGGCTGGAGGGGAACATCCCGTCTCGATACAAGATGTCGAGGCCGACGTCGATGTCGTCATCGACTTCTCGAACCCGGCGTTGTTGGATGACGTACTCGCGTTCGGGAAAGCCAAGCAAATCCCGCTCGTCATCGCGACGACGGGCTTCTCGGAAGCAGAGCTCGCCAAAATTGAAGCGGCGTCTCAGGAGATCCCGATTTTCCAGTCGTATAATACGTCTTATGGGATCGCGCTCCTGAAACAGTTGCTCGACCAACTCGTCCCGCTCACGCTCGGTTATGACATCGAAGTGATTGAGGCGCACCACCGCAAAAAAGTCGATGCACCGAGCGGGACGGCGGAATTGCTCGCCCGTGCCATCGAGGCGAAACGCGACGTGACACCGGTATATGACCGGACACCGCGCCGCGAAGCGCGTGCAGCCGATGAACTCGGCATGCATTCGGTACGCGGGGGGACGATTTTTGGAGAACATACCGTCCTCTTTGCCGGAGACGACGAAATGCTTGAATTGAAACACACGGCCCTGTCCAAACGCGTCTTCGCGAACGGGGCACTCGCTGCGGCGGCAACGATTCTTGACCGCCCAGCCGGACTATACAATTTAACGAACCTATACGAGGAGGCCACTCATGTTACTCACAAACGCTTATGAAATCGCGCAATACATTAAAGATGCCAAGAAAGAAACGCCTGTCAAATTGTACGTTAACGGTCAATTGGCCGGTCTGACAATCGAAGATGCCAAAGCTTTTGGAACAGACGAGTCGAAACTGTTCCTTACAACGGCTGAACGTGCGGCTGCTTTCCTAGAAGCGAACGCTGCCGTCATCACGGACACGCACCTCGAGTACGATCGCCGGAACAGCGCCGTACCGATGCTCGATACGACGCAGTTGAATGCCCGCATCGAACCAGGTTCGTTCATTCGCGACCACGTTCAAATCGGGAACAACGTCGTCGTCATGATGGGTGCTGTCATCAATATCGGTGCCGTCATCGGTGACGGGTCGATGGTCGATATGAACGCGGTCATCGGTGCCCGCGGGACACTCGGGAAAAACGTCCACCTTGGCGCTGGCGCTGTCGTGGCGGGTGTTCTTGAGCCACCTTCAAAAGATCCGGTCATCATCGAAGACGGTGTCATGGTCGGTGCGAACGCCGTCATTTTGGAAGGCGTCCGCATCGGTGAAAATGCCGTCGTCGCAGCAGGTAGTGTCGTCACGCAAGACGTACCGCCAGGCGTCGTCGTTGCCGGTACACCAGCCCGCGTCATTAAGCAAAAAGATGAAAAAACCGCAGAAAAAACACAACTTGTTGATGACTTACGCTCCCTGTAACGTATAATAGACAGAAAATATCAAAAATGAATGGGAGAGTTGAACAATGGAACAGTATGGACAATGGATGTGGCAAGACGGGGCTTGGATCGAGCCGAGTGATGCGAACACGAGTATCATGACGCACGCAATTCACTACGGTAGTGGGTTCTTTGAAGGGATTCGGGCATACCACACAGAGGAAGGCCCGGCCATCTTCCGACTCCGTGAACACTTGGAGCGACTCGTTCGTTCGTGTGCATACTATCACGTCGACTTGCCGTACACGGTCGATGAGCTCGAACAAGCGACAATCGAATTGATTGAACGCAACGGATTCGAAGCTTGTTACATCCGCCCATTCGTTTTCCTCGGCACACCTTGGCAGGCACTCATGCCGACGCAGGAAACGAAAGTACACGTCGCCATCTCGTGCTGGCCGCTCGGCGAATATTTCAGCAAGACGGTTGGAATCCGCGCGAAAGTCGCCTCGTATCGCCGTGTCTCTTCGACGATGATGCCGATGCAAGCGAAAGCGGCAGCGAACTATATGAACTCGCAACTCCTTAAAGGAGAAGCGGTCCGTGACGGATATGACGAAGCGATTGCCCTCGACATGAACGGAAACGTCAGCGAGGCGAGCGTCGCCAACATCTTCCTCGTAAAAGGAAACAAAATTTTCACACCGTCACTCGATTGCTCGGTGCTCGACGGCATCACGCGTCAAACGGTGATCGAACTTGCCCGTGAGGAAGGGTTCGAGGTCATCGAACGCCACATCGGACGTGACGAACTATATGTCGCAGATGAGATTTTCTTAACAGGAACGGCGGCTGAAGTGACGAGCGTCATCGAAATCGACAATATTTCGATTGGTGGCGGCGTTCAAACGGTCGCGACGAATATGCTCTCGCGTTACCGTGAGGCTGTGACAGGACAAATCGCAGGCCACCGTGATTGGGTCACGTTCGTCAAAGCTGGAGTCAAAGAGTAAAGGAGTTTTTTGTATGGGAGTCACAATTGACTTGAATGCGGTTCGCGAAAACAAACGTCGGATTGAAGCGCTTGGCCGACCGGTGTTCGCCGTCGTAAAAAACAACGCCTATAACTTAGGGATGGAGCCAGTTGTGACGACACTGTACGAAGAAGGGGTGCGTCACTTCATGGTGACGACGCTTGACGAGGCGAGCGAGGTCCGGGCATCAGCTCCGGAAGCACGCGTTCTTGTCATGAACCCGGTATACGAGTGGACAAGCGTCCATCGTGACCAACTTGACGTCGCCATCGGTTCCTATGACTGGCTCGTCTCGCAACGGGACCAGCTCGACGGGGTCCGGCTTCATTTGAAGCTCGACGTCGGCATGAACCGCTTCGGTGCGAAGACGTTCCAGGAAGCGTTGGCCATCGTCGCCTTTTGCCAAGACGAGGGGCTCGATCTTGTCGGGTTATGTACACATTTCCCACTCGCTGACGCGGATAACGCCGAAATCGAGCACAGTGTGCACGTGGAGCGGTTCGCCGACTGGTCGAATCGTCTCATGGAGCGGCACACGTTCGATATCGTGCACGCAGCCAACAGTGCAGCGACGCTTCAAGCGGATCCGCGTCTCGGGCATTGCACGCACGTCCGTGTCGGTATCTTTCTCTATGGCTACTCTTCGGTCGAACCGGTCGATTGGCTCATCCCGGCGTTTCGCTGGGAAACAGAAGTCGTCGCCGTGCATGACATCGAGGCCGGTGCCCACGTCGGTTACGGTACGGGCTACACGGCCGAGACGAAAGAACGCATCGCCGTACTCTCGGTCGGCTATGGTGACGGACTCATGCGAGCCCGGCGCTTCTTACCAGCCCATATCGAAGGACGAGCCTATCCGTTCATCAGCAACATTTTCATGAGCCACAGTTTTTTACGCGTCGATGACACCGTACAAGTCGGAGATCGTGTGGAGCTGTATGGCCATCTTACGAAAATCGATGACGTGACCCGTACCGGTCACGCCAATAACTCAGAACAATTATGCGCACGCTCATGGCGTGTCCCGCATCGCTTTGAAGGAGGCAATGTATGTACACCACCAACCAATCAGTTTGTATGATCGAAGGCGTGTCCGTCCGTGAACTTCAAGCGACGTACGGGACACCGCTCTATATCATGAGCGAGCCTGAACTCGAACGTCGTCTCGACCTTGTCCGGAACGCGTTCCTCGACAAGTATCCGAACACGTACGCGCTGTACGCATCGAAAGCGATGTCGATTGCGGCCGTATACGATAAAGTGATGGCAGCGGGTCTGAGCATCGACGTCGTCTCGCGGGGCGAGATGTTCGTCGCGCTCCACGCCGGTGTCCCGGCTGACCGGATTCACGTCCACGGCTCGAACAAGACGGTGCAGGACATCACGTTCGCGCTCGAGAACGGAATTACCCACTTCACCATCGACAACATGCGTGAGATTGGGCTGTTGTCGGGTCTGGCCGCTGAGCAAGGGGTAGACGTCGATGTCTTGCTCCGCATCGTCCCACAAGTCGTCGGAGGCGCCCATGAGGCGATTCAGACGGGCGGGGTCGATACGAAATTCGGCTTCCCGACCCATGATGATACGTATCTCGAAGCAATCAAAGCAACGCTACAAGCGGAACGACTGCAACTGCGAGGCATTCACTGTCACGTCGGCTCGCAGATTCAAGAACCGACGCTGTTCATCAATACGGTCAAAACGATGGTCAACTTCATCGAGACGATCCGTCAAGAGACGGGGTATACGGCCGACGTCTTGAATATCGGTGGCGGCTTCGGTGTCGCCTATCTCGAGTCGGACGACCCGCTCGACTTCGCCGACACGATGACGCAAGTGATGGACACGCTCGTCGCGGAAGTGGAACGCTTCGGCTTGCCGCTTCCGAAAATCGGCATTGAACCGGGCCGTTGGCTCGTCGCCAACGCCGGCGCGACGCTCTATGAAGTCGGGACGGTGAAAGAAGTGAGCGGTGTCCGCACGTACGTCTCGGTCGATGGAGGGATGACGGATAACATTCGTCCCGCTCTCTATGACGCTGAATATGACGTCATTGCGGCGACACGGATGGATGAAGCGAAGACGCTCGAGGCGAAAATCGTCGGGGCGTGCTGCGAGTCGGGAGACATCATCTCGAACCGTTCGCTTATCCCGCCGGTCGAAGCTGGTGATCTCTTGCTCGTCAAAGCGACGGGAGCGTATAACTTCTCGATGGCAAGCAACTATAACCAGATGCTCCGCCCGGCCGTCGTCTTCGTGAAAGACGGGACACATCGTCTCGTCGTCCGGAGACAGACGCTCGAAGACTTGGTCGCCTGTGAGATTGTCGGACAATCGACGTGACGCCATAAACGCATTCCTGATTCAGGGATGCGTTTTTTAATGGAAGTCGTTCTTCTTCAAATGAGAAATGCTTTTAATTATGATGGGGGAGAGAGAACAGAGGGGGAAGTGACTTCAATGGAAAAGACAGCAGGACAACAGTTGATTGAATCGCGGCGGACGATTCGCATGTTCACGGAAGAACCAATTGCGACGAAAGTACTCTATGAGTTGTTGGCGTCAGCTCACCAAGCGCCGTTTCATAACAAAGTCGAACCGTGGAATCTCTATTTGTTCAACGGGGATGGAAAAGACGTCTTGCTTCAGGCGCTCGAACCGGCGTTTCAAGATGGACCGGAATCGAAACGTGAGAAGATCGCCGGGCGGATTCGTAACGCGGCCGCATGTGTCTACGTGACGACGAAAGCGTTCGAGACGGACAAAGGGAAGAAAGATGCGCTACTCGCGACGGCGACGATGATTCAAAACTTTCATTTATTGTGTAGTGAGCAACAAATCGGCCTCGTCTGGCGGACGGGCGGTATTTTTGAGGATGCCAGGCTTCAAGAGATGATTGGAGCTGAAGGTGAGACGTTTGTCGGGTTACTCCAGCTCGGTCGTTACGAAGACGTGCCACCGACGAAGCAACGTCAATCGATTGACGCTAGTTTGACAATTTTTGAGTGAACGAAAAGGCCCGAGCGTAGGTGACTACGACCGGGCCAATCTTTATAGGTCAATGAGACTGAGCCGTTCATGTGAGCGCTCGGTTTATTTTTTTAACTTGGCTGCAAGCCAGTCTTGAATGACATTCGTTGGAATCATCGTGTTCACGTTCCCTCAGTTTTAATTTCTTTCTCTATATTATTATCCAATTGCAGTCGTTCCCAAACCTCTCGATGTGTACCTTGTAGCGTATCATCGAACGAATCCTCGATATGCAGGCAATAACTTGGGTTAACGGACGAAGCGTACAAGTCTAACATCAGTTCGGCATGATTTGGATACATACAAATTGGCCCCTTTCGACACGTCGGCTTGACTACATCCTCAGTATACAAAGGAAACATAAAGAAAAATCGGGGAAATCGTTAACATTTTATGAATCTTGTAAACGCTTTCACAAACTTTATGTGGATGTCAGTGGTTCACACGTCTGTCTGTACTGCTCGGCTCGTTTCGCATATTTGTTGACGGTCCGTTCCATGATGAAGCGATCTTCGTCGTTAAGCGGACGGACGACTTTGGCAGGGACGCCCATGACCATGACGCCTTCCGGAATTTGCATGTTCGGTGTGACGAGAGCACCAGCGGCGATGAACGAGCCCTTCCCGATTTTTGCACCGTCGAGAACGGTGGCATGCATCCCGATGAGACAACCTTCTTCAATCTCACAGCCGTGAATCATCGCCATATGTCCGATGGAGACGCGGTCATGAATGACTGTCGGGGAACCTTCATATTGGTGGACCATCGATCCGTCTTGGATATTCACGTAAGAACCGATGCGAATCGGTCCCTCATCGCCTCGAATGACCGTGTTGAACCAGACGCCGGAATGGGCGCCGATGGTGACATCACCGATCACGTGGGACCCAGGTGCGAGAAAAACCGTCTCGTCAACTTGCGGCATCAATTTGCCTAATTTGTACTGCATAAGTGTAACCCCTTTCAAACAGATATGCTTTCATTGTCGCATAAGTTGAAAAAGAAATTGCGCCTGAAAGATTATTCTTGTTAAGATAGTAAAAATACGTAGGAAAAAGGAGACACACAGATGGAGAAACAACATTTGATCGACATCGCGGCGAAGAAAAAGAAAGCAGCGGTCGTCTTTAAAGATGTGGCGGTCATCGACGTCTACAGTCGTGAGACGATTCGCACGGATGTCGCTATCGATGCGGGATACATCGTGGCCATCGGGGACGGTTACGAAGGGGAGACGGAATACCACGACCCGTCCTGGACGCTCGCACCGTCGTTCATCGATTCACACGTCCATATTGAATCATCGATGGTACCGCCTCACGAGTTCGCCAAGGCGGTCCTGCCGCTCGGAGTCACGACAGTCATCGCCGATCCGCATGAGATTGCGAACGTCAACGGGGCGCTCGGAATCGAGTATATGTTGGCGGATGCCAAAGGCTTGCCGCTCGATGTGCGCATGATGCTCCCAAGCTGTGTGCCGGCGACACCGTTCGAGCACGCAGGTGCGAAGCTATACGCCGAGGACTTGGCACCGTTTTTAGGAGATCCGGGCGTACACGGTCTCGGCGAAGTGATGGACTATCCGTCCGTCGAGTCGGGTAGTGCGGATATGCTTCAAAAGATCGCCCAGACAGAACTTGCCGGAAAAGTCGTCGACGGTCATGCCTCAGGTCTTGGCCCGGATCAGTTGAACGTGTATCGCACGGCCGGCATCATGACCGATCATGAGTGTACGACGGCTGAGGAGGCGCTCGAACGGGTGCGTCGCGGCTTTTACGTTCAAATTCGTGAAGGGTCGGTTGCCCGGAACGTGGAAAAAGTCAGCCGGGCCATCACGGAGAGCAACGCCCACCGGTTCTTATTCTGTACGGACGATAAGCATTTGGACGATCTCGTCGTTGAGGGTGGGATCGACTACAACATTCGCATGGCGATTAAACAAGGCGTCAAGCCAGAGACGGCCTATGCCGTTGCTAGTCTGCACGCGGCCGAGGCGTATGGACTAACCGACGTGGGTGCTATCGCCCCGGGCAAGCGCGCGAACTTTGTCATCTTGTCAGACGTCGAATCGGTAACGATTGACACCGTCTACGTGAACGGGAAAGTCGTCGCTAAAGATGGTAAGGCGACGTTCGAGGCTGACGGGATTGAAGTGCCGAAACCGATGAAAGGTGAGCTGAAGCTGCCGGACTTGACGGCTGATTCGTTCCGTTTGGCCGTGAAGGAAGAAGCGGTCGATGTGATTCAAGTATTGCCGAATAGTCTCTTGACGAAACGGGAGCGACTCGTCTTTCATCCGGATGCTTCTGGTGCCGACCTCAAGCAAGATATCGCCACGCTCGCCGTCATCGAACGCCACCACGGGACGGGTCATATGGCCCTCGCACCGGTAACCGGTTTCGGCTTGAAACGAGGGGCGCTCGCGGCCACGGTCGCGCACGACAGCCATAACCTCGTCATCGCCGGGGTGAGCCCGGACGATATGTTGCTCGCTGCCGAGACGCTTGAAAAAGTGGGCGGTGGGGTCGTCGCGGTGTCAGAAGGCAAGGTGCTGGCCGTCTTACCGCTTGAAATTGGTGGACTCATGACGAAACGTCCTTATGCGGAAGTGGCGGACGTGCTCGAACAGTTGAACGATGCGCTCGACGTCGTCGGGGCCCATCGTCACTTCAACCCGTATTTGACGATGTCGTTCCTGGCGCTTCCGGTCATCCCGGATTTGAAATTGACCGATATGGGACTATTCGACGTGACGACGTTCTCATTCATCGAGTCGTAAGTCAGTCTAACGTATGATTTTTGTTAAGAACGACCCGAAACGATTGAACGCTCTTGGTTAAGTTGGTATAGTTACGACAAGTTTCATCGGTACAAATGGAAAGGGGGGATATAACAGATGGAACAAGTTGCTTACAACAGGTCGTATGATGAACATGAGGATTTGATCAATTCTGTGTATCGTGCCTTCCAGGATCGATGTGAAGAATTGCCTGACGAGACGCGGACGAAACGGCGGTTGCGTCAACTCGTCTTACTGACGATTAAAGACCATACATCGTCACACGCCGAACGATTCGTCTTGTATCATTTCTTTAGTGATTTCTTTAAAGCGGTCGAGTCTGACGATCAAGCCGCACTCGCTGTGTTAAAACAAATCATCCGAGATGAAAAAAACTATTGATTAGTCACTATGACCTATGATAATTTAGACGTAACTTTAAATGAATATTCGTGCTATCGATGAGGTAGAGGTGCGATGCTGATGAGTAAGTAGTCCGAGGATGACAACGGTGAAGACTACAGAAAGGCAAGATCGCCGAAGTGTAAAGTCATGTCTCTGACTTTGTGCTGGGCTGACGGGAAATACCCGTCAGACTGCCATACATATTTACGTATGGAGCGCTCCAAGTCGGCTAAGAAAGACGGAACATCCAGCGAGGGTGTCGGCTTTGTTGCCGATGCCCTCGCTTTGCGTTTTTTTAAGCATAGGGGGGCCTCATCTCAAATAGAAGAGGAGGAAATCAGCATGGTAGATTATTCAACTTCGGTACTATCACTCGTACCGGCTTTACTCGCCATTATTATGGCCATCACAACACGGAAAGTCATTCCGTCACTCGGTGTCGGGATTATCGCAGGGGTGCTACTGCTTCACAATTTCAACCCGCTCGAATCGATTCAGTATTTATGGTCAAACATCATTGCGCTATTTTGGGCGGATGGGGCCATCAATGAATGGAACGTGCTGTTAATCGCGTTCTTGCTCTTGCTTGGGATTTTGTCATCGATCATCCAAACGTCGGGCGGCGCCCGCGCGTTCGGAGAGTGGGCCGCTTCAAACGTCAAGACAGCCCGCGGTGCTCGTCTCGTCTCGTTCGGACTTGGGATTTTAATTTTCATCGACGATTACTTTAACAGTTTAGCCGTCGGGAACATCAGCCGACCGCTCACAGACCGTAAAAAAGTATCACGTGCAAAACTCGCCTACATGATTGACTCGACTGCCGCACCGGTCTGCGTCATCAGCCCGCTCTCGAGTTGGGGAGCTTATATCATCGCCATCATCGCAGGTATCCTGGCGAAGTATTCGATTGATAGCTACTCATCGTTCTCAGCGTTCATCCAAATCATCCCGATGAACTTCTACGCGGTATTCGCGCTTCTCTTGACGGCTTACGTCGCCTACACGGGACTTGCCATCGGACCGATGCGCACACATGAACTCCGTGCCCTCCAAGGGGAGCTCTACGATACATCGAAAGGTGCACCGATGGGGATGAGTGAAGACTTGAACGAACATGAAGGTGGAAAAGTACGTGACTTGATCGTTCCGATTATCGCCTTGATTATCGCGACGGTGTCGGCCATGCTCTACACGGGCGGACAGGCGCTTGCCGCTGACGGTCAGAGCTTCTCGTTGATCGGAGCGTTCGAATCAACAGACGTGACACGTTCCCTGGTAACGGGTGCTGTCATCAGCTTGATTGTCGCCCTCTTATTGTTGATTGGCCGCAAGATTCCGGCGAAAGACTATGGACAAGCGACATGGGGCGGAATTCGCGCCATGTGGCCAGCAGTGCTCATCTTGTTGTTTGCTTGGACGATTATCGCCGTCATCGGTGACATGAAGACAGGTGACTACTTGGCAAGTTTCGTTACGGATTCGATTTCACCATCTTACTTGCCGTTCCTCTTGTTCATGATCGCCGGTCTCATGGCGTTCTCGACAGGAACGAGCTGGGGGACGTTCGGTCTCATGCTTCCAATCGGAGCCGATTTGATTATGGCAGTCGAGCCGGAGCTCTTGCTTCCGACACTTGCCGCTGTTCTCGCCGGAGCGGTGTTCGGAGACCACTGTTCACCAATCTCGGATACGACGATTCTCAGTTCGACGGGTGCTGGATCGCACCATATCGACCACGTGTTGACGCAACTTCCATACGCGTTGATTTCAGCGGGCGTGGCAGCTGTCGGATATTTGGTACTCGGTGTTTCGGGATCGATGTGGATTGGATTCTTTGCAGCCCTCGCGACGTTCATCGTGGCTCTCATCATTGCACAAATCATTTCAAAACGCGGACGCGTACCAGCCGATATGCGGGCTGAGCGCGAAGCGTAATCATCTAGATAGGGGACGTACCACAACTTCGTGGTACGCCCCCTTTTTTTGCGTCACAACGGCATAGCCCCAACAAACAAACCCTGCCGCAAGCAAGCGGCAGGGTTTGTGGGTTAGTTGACGTCCAACCATTTGAAGCTAGCGTCAGCTCCGAACGGGTGGCGGTACATGTTTTCGATGTTTGAACGCTCAAGGTAAGCTTCACCTTTTTGGTAAATCGGTGCGATCGCGAAATCATCTTCGAGCAAGATGCGTTCGGCTTCTTGCATCGCTTCCCAACGTTTCATTTGATCGGCTTCTTGTTTCGCGCCTTGAATCAACTTGTCGTACTCGTCGTTCGAGTAAGCCATGCGGTTGAACGGACCGTCTGTGACCCACATGTCGAGGTACGTCATCGGATCTTGATAGTCAGGGCCCCAACCGGCAGCGGAGACGTCATAGTCGCCAGCGCCTTCAAGTTCAAGGAAGTTTTTGAACGGCTGTTGC
The DNA here is from genome assembly GCF_018618175.1 of Exiguobacterium sp. s50. NCBI lineage: Bacteria > Bacillati > Bacillota > Bacilli > Caryophanales > Exiguobacterium > Exiguobacterium sp. s50. The sequence goes on along the minus strand of NZ_JACSLP010000007.1, from coordinate 152,282 downwards.
TTAATGTTAATTGTGAGGCCAGGAAGGTTCTTCTCGAGCTCACCTTTGATATACTCGTTGACTTTCTTGAACGCTTCTTCGTCACGTGAGAGGAACTCAAGTTCGATTGTCTCGACACCGAGTTCGGCAAGACCTTTCTCCCATGCAGCTTTCGCCTCGTCGACGTTATAGCTTTGAAGGTCTGGATACTTCTCACGGAAGTCAGCTCCATCTTCTGTGAACGTGAAGTCTTTCGCGACGATATAGTTGGCCGGCTGTGAACCGTCCGTCAAGATGACGTCTGTGACGCCTTGCTTATCGAAGCCTTTTGCGAGTGCCTCACGAATGTTGACGTTTTGAAGTGATTCGTTCTTCTGGTTGAAACGAAGGAAGTTGATTCGTGCGTCGGCACGTGTCTTGAACTCATCCGAGTCTTGGAATTGTGGAACGAATTCAGATGACAAGAGCGTGTAATCGACTTCGCCCGATTCGAACAAGTTGACGCCCGTCGCGACTTCTTTAACGACCTTGACGTTGATCGTATCCATCTTGACGTTTTCAGCGTCCCAATACTCAGGGTTCTTTTTATAGACCCAACCTTCATTGTCTTGCCAGCTATCTAACACGTATGGTCCGTTGTAAAGTGTCTTATCGACAGCTGTCGCAAACGACTCGCCTTGTTCTTCGACGAACTCTTGCTTTTGCGGCATGTACGTCGGGAATCCTGTCAACCCGAGGAAGTAAGGGGCAGGTGCCTCCAATTGTACTTCGAGTGTCTTCTCATCGAGCGCTTTCGCGCCAAGCGTATCGAGTTCTTCTTCGCCTGCGAGAATCTTATTGGCGTTTTTCAAATCTTGAAGGATATACGCGTACTCGGCACCTGTCTCAGGATTGAGGGCACGTTTCCATGAGTAGACGAAATCTTCAGCTGTGACCGGTGAACCGTCTGACCAGTTCGCGTCACGCAATTTGAAGGTGTATGTAAGTCCATCTTCTGAAATTTCTACGTCTTCAGCAATTCCCGGTACCGGTTGGTTATTTTCATCCAGACGATACAGTCCCTCGAAGACGTTGTTCGTCACGATGATTGACGTCGAGTCCGTTGTGAGCGTCGGATCGAGCTGTGGTAAATCTGTCGCCGAGACGAGCGTGATTTCCTTTTTCGCATCACTTGATGAAGATCCTTCAGACGAATCTGTTGTTTCTTCTCCGCCGCCACATGCTGCTGTCGCAAGCAAAGCGACACCCGATAAAGCTAACCATTTTTTGTTGCGCATTGTGTTACCTCCCGAAAATTCTGATTGTTTCGAATATATTGCAATTAAACTACAAACAAGATGAATGCGCAATAAAATTTTTTAAATTATTCGAAAATATAAACATTAGCAAAATACCTATCTAAACACCATTAGTTTCAGTAGAATAAGGAAATCATCGAATGATTATACATTATCGATGTATAGTTATTCGTCAGACGTCAACTTTTTGTGGAGGGTTTTAAATGAAGTCACAGTCAGCCGGAATCGGCTTTTTTGGGCTTGCTGCCATGGTCGTTGGAACGATGATTGGCGGAGGCGCATTTAATTTACCGGGAGCGATGGCACAAGGTGCTGGAGTCGGTTCGGTGTTAATCGGATGGACGATCACCGGTATCGGGATGGTCATGCTCGCGTTCGTGTTTCAATTTTTAGCCAATACACGTCCTGAACTTGAAGGTGGGATTTACGCCTATGCGAAAGAAGGATTCGGCAAGTTTGTCGGATTCAATAGCGGGTGGGGCTACTGGATGTCGGCGTGGATCGGGACGGTCGCGAACATCACGTTAATCTTCAGCACGCTCAGCTACTTCTTTCCGATCTTTTCGGCCGAGCACCGGACGTTCCGCTTACTTATGAGCGCGGTCGTCATTTGGGGGCTGTTTTGGATTATCTCGCGCGGTATGAGAGAAGCGGCGCTACTCAATATCGTCACGACGATCGCAAAACTTGTACCCATCTTTTTGTTTATTGTCCTCATCTTGTTTGCGTTTCGAATCGATACGTTCCAAATCGACTTCTGGGGTCAATCGGGATTCAGTTGGTCACAGGTGTTCCCGCAAGTGAAGTCGACGATGCTCGTGACGCTTTGGGCGTTCGTCGGGATTGAAGGGGCGGTCGTCCTATCATCACGTGCCCGCCACAAACGAGACGTCGGTCGGGCGACGGTGATCGGACTCGTCGGAACGCTTGTTATTTATATGATGATCTCGATTTTATCGTTCGGGGTGATGACCCAGGAACAACTCGCGGCACTTTCGGAACCGTCGATGGCGTACGTGCTCGAGGTCGTCGTCGGACCAGTCGGTGCGACCATCATCAACATCGGACTACTCGTCTCGCTCTCGGGTGCCCTGCTCGGGTGGACGATTCTCGCGACGGAGATTTCGTACGTCGCCAGTCGTGACGGCGTGTTTCCGAAACTGTTCAATCGGCTCAATCGAAATGAGACGCCGGTGAGTGCCTTGTTCATCACACAAGCGTTCACGCAACTCGTCACTATCATCGCTCTCTTCTCGGAACAGACGTACTTGGTGCTATCGAGCATCGCCGGCATCGCGGCGCTCGTGCCGTATTTGTTCTCGGCCTTGTTCGGTTGGAAAGAGGCACGGCGGACCGGAACACGCCCGATGCTCGTCATGTCCGGGATTGCGACCGTTTATGCGGCCTGGCTCCTTTATGCGTCAGGTGTCGAGTATATGCTCATCGCCATGATTTTGTACGCGCCGGGCGTGTTCGTCTTCATGTTGGCCGAACGCGAACAAGGCCGGCCGTACCTCAGCCGGTTGCAATACATGATTGCGGTCGTCATCCTCTTGGCAGCCACGTACGGTGTCTATGGACTATGGACGGCGACGATTAGCCTATAATAAAAAGTCATCGTACGTCGGGAGACGCGCGATGACTTTTTTCATTGACTGTTGTCCGTCAATAAGCGAACGACTTCAATTGGAGGGAGCGGCTTGGCGTACAAGAACCCTTGGAACGAGTCGCAAGCGGTTTGTTTCAAGTGGTCGAGCATCTCTTGGTCCTCGACACCCTCGGCCACGACGTGCAGATTCAGGCTCTTGCCGAGGTGGACGATGACATCGAGTAAGTGTGACTTCGACGTCAACCAATCATCGAGGAAGACTTTATCGATTTTTAGCTCGTCGACCGGGAACGACTTCAAGTATTGCAGTGACGAGAAGCCGGTCCCGAAGTCGTCGATGGATAGGCGATAATCGAGACGTTTGATTTGATCCATCCGGGCGATAATCTCGTCCGTCTGCTGCATGACGAGACTCTCGGTAATCTCGAGGATGATGTCAGACGGGTTCAAATTGAGCTGTTGCTTGATATTACGGAGCGTATTGATGAAGCTGTCGCTCCGGAATTGATTCGGTGAAATGTTGACGGCCATCGACAACGGGCGGTCGACGAGTTGCTGCCAGACTTTCAACTGTTTGGCCGCCTCGAGAATGACCCAGTTGTTGATTGGGACGATGAGTGCCATCTCCTCGGCGAGCGGGATGAACTCTGAAGGTGGGATTTGTCCGAGTTCATCATGATGCCAACGGAGAAGCGCCTCGAACCCGATGAGCGTGTCAGTCTTTAACTCATATTTTGGTTGATATTCTAAATAGAAGTGTTTTTCTTCAAGTGCTTGATAAAGTGCTTTCTCGATATGGATTTGACGTGAGAACGCATCGTCCATATCTTTCGTGACGAACTGGATTGTCCCGACACCGATTCGTTTGCCTTTGAACAGGGCGCTCTCGGCGCGCGTGTACAGTTCTTCTAATGAAGACGTGGCGGACGGATAGAAGACGCACCCGATGGAAATCGATACCATGATGGAGTGATGATAAATCCGGAACGGACGCTGCAATTCATGTTGCAGTTGGCGCAGCAACTGGAATACTTCTTCTTTCGACTGTTCAAAGAAAATCAACCCGAACAAGCCACCCGACGGATGGAACATGACGCTCGTCTCAGGCAAGAACTGCGCAGCCCGGTCCTTGATTTGAAGGAGCAATTCGTTGCCGACGCGTGAACCGAACGATTCATTGATGATTTTGAAGCGATCGATATCGAACAAGGCGACGTGAACCAAGCCATCTCCTTGATCGACATCCGTCAACACGTGGCTGTACTGACGGAGCCATCCTTTCTTGTTCAAGAGTCCGGTCAAGTCGTTATGGTACGCGAGATAATTGACCTCTTGCTCGAGTCGCTTTTTATCTGAGACGTCAAAGCCGAAGGCGGTATACTGTACGATTTCGCCTTCATCACTCAAAATCGGGACGACCGTCAAATTGAGCCAACACATGTTGCGGACATGCCGCTCGGAACGGACGGGCATTTCACCGTTCCAGATGCGGTCGGTCGTAAGTGCTTGAAGCACGTCCTCGGCAAGCGGATGATTCTCAAATGACGGATGGATGAGCTCGAACCAGTTACGACCGATGAATTGATGATCGGGTGCGCCGATTAATCCGCATAGCAACGGATTGATTTCTGTAATCTCGCCGTAAGCGTTTGTTGCCAAATAATACGTCGATTGTTCAATCATCGCTTGAAAGTGGTGAAGCAGATTGAACTGTTCCGTGCTGATGAGCGGCCCAAACCCTTTCGGCAGGAACGCAAGGAAGTACCCGGTATAGTCGTTGATGAAAAAAGATTGTAAATAAGCAGTCGCATAGACGACTGATCCGTTTTTATGTTTGAACGGCGTCATCGCCGTCGTCGAGAACGGATATTGAAGGAGCATCGGTGACCAGGATTCAAGCGCATCCTGTAAGTGTTGGACAACAGGGAGCGGATGGTGAAGCACCTCGTCTCGTCCCCATCCGAACAGCGTTTCCGCATATTCGTTCCACAGCAGGACGTTGCCATCGAGATTGATGTAACAGCATGGGACAGATAAAGCATCGATAAACTCGTCAATCGGCAAATCACGCAATGAAGCCACATTGTTTCCTCCAATCTACATCAAATGAATCGTATTCTACGTTCAGTGTACCTTATTTTGCCAAACCGAGGAATGGGCAAGTTGGTCGTTGTCAAAAGAAAGACGGTCATCATATACTGAAGGAGTAAGTTAGTTTTTTGATAAGGGGGAAATCAAATGTCAAAGACACAAGAAGTGATTGAATTGACAGAGAAATTCGGGGCGCACAATTATCATCCACTTCCAATCGTCATCTCGGAAGCGAAGGGGATCTGGGTGACAGATCCAGAGGGGAACCGCTACATGGATATGTTGAGTGCCTATTCGGCCGTCAACCAAGGTCATTGTCATCCGAAAATCATTCAAGCGCTTAAGGACCAAGCCGATAAAATCACGCTGACGTCACGTGCGTTTTACAATGATCAACTCGGTCGTTTCTACAAAAAAGTGGCAGCGCTTACAAACAAAGAGATGGTGTTGCCGATGAATACAGGTGCGGAAGCGGTCGAAACGGCTGTCAAAGCGTCGCGGCGCTGGGCGTATGAAGTGAAACAAATCCCAGGTCAAGCGGAAATCATCGTCTGCTCGGGCAACTTCCACGGCCGGACGATGGCGGCGGTGTCGATGTCGACAGAAGCGGAATACCAACGTGGATTCGGACCGCTATTGCCAGGGTTTAAAGTCGTGCCGTACGGTGACATCGATGCGTTCGAGGCGGCCATCACTGAAAATACGGCGGCGTTCATCGTCGAACCGATTCAAGGCGAAGCCGGCATCATCATCCCACCGGCTGGTTACTTGAAACGTGCCAGCGAGTTGTGCCAACAGCATAACGTGTTATTTGTGGCCGATGAGATTCAGTCAGGGCTCGGTCGCTCAGGCAAATGGTTCGCCATCGAATGGGAAGATGTGGAGCCAGATATGTATATTCTCGGAAAAGCGCTCGGGGGCGGCGTGTTCCCGGTATCGTGTGTGGCGGCCAATGAAAACGTCTTGAGTGTATTCAATCCAGGCTCACACGGTTCGACGTTCGGAGGGAATCCGCTCGCGGCGGCCGTGTCGATCGCGTCACTCGAAGTGTTAGAAGAAGAGCAGTTGCCACAACGTTCTCTCGAACTCGGGACATATTTCATGGACCGTTTGAAATCAATCGACAATCCGCTCATTAAAGATGTGCGCGGTCGCGGTCTGTTCATCGGGATCGAATTGACGGAAGCAGCCCGTCCATACTGTGAGGCGCTTAAAGAACGTGGCCTACTCTGCAAAGAGACACATGAGACGGTGATTCGATTGGCACCACCACTCGTCATCACGAAAGAGGAGCTCGATGAGGCGTTCGAGGCCATCTCGGCCGTGTTCGCACCAGCAGCTATTTCGTGATCACGCATCGCTTGGTATAATGGTTACAGACTCAACACCTGTCTCGCGACGTGCGCGCGGCAGGTGTTTTTTTGAAGGGAGGCCTGGCGATGCTATATGTATACGTCGGTTTGGCAGGAGCGCTAGGTGCCTTGGCACGTTATGGGATCGGCACGGGCATCGAGACGTTTTGGGTCGGTATGTTTCCGCTCGGGACGCTGCTCATCAATTTATCAGGCAGTTTCGCGCTCGGTTGGCTGACACACTTCTTGTTTCGGTCCGGACGACTCTCCCCGAGTGTCGTCACCGCGGTCGGGACAGGGTTCATCGGCTCGTTTACGACGTTCTCGACATTCAGTGTGGAGACGATTGAATTGCTAGAGGCTGACGCATTCGGTTCAGCTCTGCTTTATGTGACGCTCAGTCTCGGACTTGGGCTGTTCAGTTCATGGCTCGGATTTTGGTTTGGGCGGCGACGGTTCGATCGGGCTGTCATGCGAGAGGGGGGAGTACGATGACGCTTCTCGTCATCATGATCGGCGCGTTCTTCGGGGCGATGGCGCGATTCGGGGTCGGTCAGTTCGTCAAAACCCGGACGACATCGGCGTTCCCGTGGGCGACGCTCATCGTCAATGTGACTGGTTCGTTTGGACTTGGGTATTTATACGGGGCGAGTGTTCACCAAACGCTCATGCTCGGACTCGGTGTCGGCTTTCTCGGTTCGTTCACGACGTTCTCGACGTTCAAGCTCGAAGTGATGCGGTTCGTCGCCAAAGACTGGCTTCGTTTCGGGATGTATTTGCTTGCGACCTATGTACTTGGTCTGCTGGCGGCCTATCTCGGTTATCATCTGCCATGAAAAATCCCTCGGAAACTTGTTCCGAGGGATTTGCTTTATTCGCTAAGTTGCAGTTTTTCAGCACAGGATGGGCACGTGTTCTCGTAAGACTCGCACTGCTCATCCATCTGTTTCCCGCATTCTTGACACGTCTTGTCCGGTAACTTCCGATAAAATTCGACGGAAGATTCAAGTCGGCTTGCCCATTCATTCATTGTAACTGCCCCCTTTATTTAAGTAACGTAGCTGTTATGTTGTTTTGATTGTATTATAACAGTGGTGTATAAGTCAACAATAATATATAACAGATTTATAAATCGGATTTTGTTAGAATGAGAGTACAGAAAACGAGGTGAGACGGATGAAAGCACCCCAGTGTGAAACAATCGCCATTCAAAGTGAAGATGTGACGGTGTTACAACGGGCACTGACAGACCTAGATGCGGTTCGAGTCAGCCGATTGTTCAAGGCGTTCGCCGATCCGACCCGGCTTAAAGTGTTGTACGTCCTGACGTTAGAACGGGAACTGTGCGTCTGTGACGTGGCGGCCGTGATCGGACATTCAAACGCGACGGCGTCGCATCATTTACGGACGTTGCTCGAGCAAGGGCTTGTCAAATATCGAAAAGAAGGAAAAGTAGTCTACTACTCACTCGACGATGATCACGTCCGGCTACTCGTCGAGATCGCGATGGCCCACAGTGCCGAACAAATTGATGCGTGACAAAGAGCCAGCTGGGATTCCAGTCGGCTCTTTTTTCGGTTGTAATTGTGATGGAACAGCGTTACGATATATTCAAATGAACATTTGAATGTAAAGGGGCGAGATAATTATGAAACGGGATGTATTACCTGTCGAAGGGATCACATGTACGAACTGTGCCGCCAAAATCGAGAAAAGCGTGACGGGAGAGGACGGTGTCGCCGCTTGTCAAATCGATTTTGCGACAAGTCGAATGATTATCGAATGGGATGATGCGAAGGATCACACGAAGACGCTCCGCGCCATCGAAGCGACGATGGGGCGAATTGAACCGGGAGCACATTTTGTCAAAGACGAGGCGGAAGTGCCGATGTCGGGTCGCTTATTGTGGCGGTTTGGCGTCGCGTTCGCCCTGCTGCTCGTCGGTCTGTACACCGATTTGCTCTTTGTGTACGCGATTGCCTATGTGGTCGCAGGCTATGACGTCGTCTATGCCGCAATTCGCAACGTATGGCATCGGGAATGGTTTGATGAAAAATTTTTAATGTCGATTGCGACGATCGGTGCGATTGCGATTGCGGAGTATCCGGAAGCGGTCGCCGTCATGCTGTTCTACCAGCTCGGTGAATACTTCCAAGCGCGGGCCGTCCACGCCTCGCGACGGTCGATTCAATCGCTGTTGAACATGAAACCGACGATTGCGCGCGTGTTCGAAGATGGACGAGAAGTAGAAAAACGTCCTGAAGAGGTCGCAACCGGTAGCATCATCATCGTTCGAGCAGGCGAACAGATCCCGATGGACGGTCGTGTGCTGCGAGGCTCGAGCTCATTGGATACGGCGTCGCTGACAGGTGAGTCGTTACCACGCCCAATCGGTCCCGAGGAAGACGTCCTTGCGGGAATGGTCAACCTTGACGGGCGGCTCGAAATACGAGTCGAACGCCCGGCGACTGAATCGAGCCTGCAAAAAATGATTGCCCTCGTCGAACAAGCGAGCATGAACAAGGCGAGAACGGAACAGATGATCACACGGTTGGCGAAAGTATACACGCCGGTCGTCGTCGTGCTCGCGGCGGTCGTCGCATTTGTTCCACCACTGTTTGTCGGAAATCTCGAGGAATGGGTATACCGGGCCTTGATTTTCCTCGTCATCAGTTGTCCATGCGCCTTGGTGATCTCGATTCCACTCGGCTATTTCGGTGGGATTGGAGCAGGTTCACGGCGGGGCATCCTAGTGAAAGGCGGCGAATATTTAGATGTGCTCGCCGAAGTCGATACGGTCGTATTCGATAAGACCGGTACGCTCACGACCGGCCGCTTTGAAGTGACCGATGTCGTGACAAACGGGGAGCTGACGACAGACGAGTTGCTTCAGCTTGCCGCCCGTGTTGAGATGGCCTCCACGCATCCGCTCGCAAAAGCAATCGTCGAGCATGCGGGTCCAGTCGCACCGTTCTCGATGATTCAAGAAGAACCGGGATACGGGTTGATGGCGATCGACGGTGAAAACCGCATTTACGTCGGCAGCGCCCGCTATGTTCAAAAATTGGGTTATCCAACCCCGGCGGAGACATCGGGGACGATCGTCCATATCGTCAAAAATGACCGTTGGCTCGGCCGAATCGAGTTGAGAGACCAAGTGAAGCCAGATGCGCAAGAAACGATTCAAGCTTTGAAGCGCTATGGTTATCAGACGGTCATGTTGTCCGGGGACCGGCAAGAAGTCGCAGCCGCCGTCGGTTCGGCAATTGGAATCGATGAAGTGAGAAGCGAATTGCTTCCGCATCAAAAAGTCGCAGAAGTCGAACGGTTGGCGGCAACTGGCAAGGTCGCTTTTGTCGGTGACGGATTGAACGATGCGGCGGCGCTCGCACGAGCCGATGTCGGACTCGTGATGGGCGGCGTCGGGAGTGATGCAGCGGTCACGGCAGCCGACCTCGTGCTGATGAACGACGCTCCGCGAGACGTCGTGGCAGCGATTGAATTGAGTAAGCGGACACGGCGGATTGTTTGGCAAAACATCACGTTCGCGTTCGGTATGAAGGCGCTCTTCCTCTTGCTCGGTCTCTTCGGACTAGCCTCGATGTGGGAAGCCGTGTTTGCTGACGTCGGGGTTGCCTTGCTCGCCATCGGGAACGCCGCACGTCTCATTCATTCCAAATAAAAAGACCTCACAATGGAAATTGAGGTCGAGGGATCGTCTCATTGGAGACGGTCTTTTTTTCGTGTTTTGAAGAGGAGAAACAGCAAAACGAGCAGTGCGGCGATGAGCAAGGTGGCAATCGACGTGAGGGCTTGAATCAACACATCGATTTGATTCTCGGTCGCGACGAGTTGTTTGCGGATGTCTTCATACTGTAGTTTCTTCAATGCGCGCAAATCTTCGAGGATCGTTTGGCGCTGATCGGTCATCGTCTCGGCTAGCTCGGTCGCGGCCTCGAGATCGCCGCGCTCATAAAAGACAAGCACTTCGGCGGCGCCTTGCTCCCATATTCCGTCACGGTAAAGCAAATCAATCAGCGAGCTCGGTGTGTGCGGGTCGTTCGTGATCGACGTCTTCAACTCTTCAGCTTGCTGGGACATACTGTAATACGATTCTAAAAAACGCCGGTCTTCGTAGGCGAGCAACCCGCGAATGGCGTTGGCTCGTTCAATGTTAAAATACATGATCTCTTCGATGGCATCATAGGAATCGAGGCGTTGACTATGAATCGACTCGAGTTGATGTCTCGTGTCTCGAAGTTGAAAGGCGAAACTAGCGAGAACGAGGATGGATAAGACGGATAACGAAATGAGTACGGTCAGCCATTTTCGTTGGGACATGGTCATCCCTCCTTCCATACAATCGTACATTATTTACCGATTTTGTCGCAAAATATTTTTTTGGAAAAGGAAAATTTCGGGTAAAGGTATAAAAATATAGTAATGCGTTTCTTGATATCGTTTACAATGATAGAGGAACGATTTTATTCATAAGGAGAATACACATGCCAGAGAACTCATCGTTAATCAAGTTGCACCAAGTCTTGAAAGAAAAACGAACGAACGTCCATTATGAGATTCCGACGTTATGGAACCGGCTGCAATTCGCTTCAGAGCCTGTACGTGATGGGGTCGAACGGGTCAATCCATATGATTTCTTGATCGAGACGATTGAAAAAGCGATTCTTCCCCATGCGGTCGACGGACGGGGTTACCATCAATCGGTCGCCCAAGCGGACGGATATTTGCAAACTGGCGGCGATTGGATCAAGCGGGCATCGGTCTACTCGATGCAAGTCCGGACGTCGACATCATGGGATCATGATGGATCAGGCTATGTCGAAATGGAGAACTCGATCGGCATGAAAGACACAGGGACGTTCGTCAAAACGCTCGCGTTGATTCCGCATCTCCTTTACATGGGAATCGACACGTTGTTCTTATTGCCAATCTCGCAACACAGTCATAAAAACAAAAAAGGCGAATTTGGTTCTCCTTATGCCGTGCAAGACTTTTTTGGAATCGATGAGGAACTGAAAGAGACGTTGACCGGAGACGGCTTGACGGTCGAAGAAGAGTTCGCGGCGTTCGTCGAAGCATGTCACATGGTGGGGATTCGTGTCGTCATCGATGTCATCCCGCGTACATGTGCTCGTGACAACCGACTCATTCTCGAAAATCCGGAATGGTTTTATTGGATTCCGGTGACCGAACTCGATTACTATCATCCGCCGCACGTACCAGGAATTGGTGAGAACGTGAAACCAGAGCATGCTTTCTTACCTATGATTTATGGGTCAGAAGACGTCTGGGCGCACTTACGTCGCTTCTCGATGGCACCGAATCTCGTCGATGCGGACAAGTGGGAGACGGTGAGAGCGTACTTGCTCGAGCATCCAGAAGAGAACTTGCTTGCCGTCATCGAGCGCGAGTTCGGCTTGACGACCGCTCCAGCCTTCTCCGATTGCATCAATGATCCGCAGCCACCATGGTCAGATGTGACGTATTTCCGTCTGTTCTTGGACCACCCGACAGCGGCAGCACCTTACGTGAGCGAAGCGAACTTGGCACCTTATATCTTGTTCGACTCGATCAAATCGAATCAATTCCGAGGCGATCAAATCAACGAGCCGCTCTGGGCGATGCTCGCCGACATCATTCCGCACTATCAGCGTGAATATGGGATTGATGGAGCTCGCATCGACATGGGGCACGCCTTGCCGGTCGATTTGGCGCAACGGATTCTACAGCAACCGCGTGAACTCGACGCCAACTTCAGCTTCATCGCTGAAGAATTGATTGAAATCGGTGCGTGGGCGGCGAAAGAAGCGGGCTATAACATGATTATCGGGTACGGGTTCTATAAAGAGCCACGCTTTGATACACATGAGACGCACCAGTTCGTATATGACTCGCGCTTCTTACCGTTACCGGTGTTTGCGGCCGGAGAAACGGCAGACACGCGCCGTATCGCGACACGAGATGGGGGACGGCAGGCGAGTCGCTTGCTCGCCGTCTTGAACGGCTTCGTACCGAACGGCATCCCGATGACGAACTCTGGACTCGAACTGTATGAGACACAGCCGATGAACACCGGGCTCGACTGCCGACCGGAAGAAGCGTATCAACTCTTCCCGACCGATCCGTACTTTGGAAAGCTTGCTTTCTTCGATGCGTACCAGTTCCATTGGGATCATCCGGAGCGAGACGAGATGATCGAACTGATGCATCAAGTGGCCGAGGTGCGTCGTCGTTGGTTGGACGTCCTCGTCAACCCGAGTCATTTCGAACCGCTCGCCATGGCACATATGGATGCCCCGTTCATCGGCCTCGCTTGGTTGCGTCCGGATACGAACGAGACGCTTCTCGTCGTGGCCAATACGGATATGCACCAACCGTTGCAAGGGAAAGTCCCGCTCGACGGGGTGCGACGCCGCAACTGGAACGCGAGCCGTTTCGCCGAGATGGTGTACTCACCGACGTCATGGCCGTACGCCGAGCATTCGTTCGATGAGAATTGGGACCTGTGGGTCGATTTGAAGCCGGGCGAAGTGAAGATTTATGAGATGAAATGAGCAAATGCCCCGAACCGGATACCGATTCGGGGCATGTTCGTTACATCGTCTTCTTCATATAGTAAATAACAAACTCATCGAGTGGCATCGGTTTCGCATAGCGATAGCCTTGCATCGAATCACAGCCGATTTTCCGTAAGAAATTCTCTTGATACTCGGTCTCGACACCTTCAGCGACGAGTGCCATCCCTAGTTGCCGGGCCATCGCGACGATGGTCGCGGTGACGGTCTGATACTCCCGGTTTTCTTCGAGTTGCATCGTGAACTCGCGCGGGATTTTCAGCTCATCGATTGGATAGCGGACGAGGTAGGCGAGCGAGCTGTAGCCGGTACCGAAATCGTCGATCGACAGTTTGATGCCAAGCGCCTTCAACTCGAGAATCCGTGTCAACACGCGGTCGGATTGATGGGCCGCGACCGTCTCGGTCAACTCGAAGTTAAGTCGGCCAGGTTCAATCGGGAACCGTTCGAATAACGTCGTCAAATATTCGATTAAGTGCTCATCGAACAGTTGGCGGACGGATAGGTTGACCGATAGTTTTGGTAAATCGATATCGCCTTGCTCGAATGCGTACATCAATTGGAATGTTTCATGAATCATCCAGCGGCCGAGATCATGGATATGCCCCGTCTCTTCGGCAATCGGGATGAACTGGCTTGGCGGGATGAAGACGCCATCTCGTTGCCAACGCATGAGCGCCTCGGCCCCGATGATGGCTTTCGTCGAAGCGTCAACTTGAGGCTGAAGATAAAGTGAGATCTCGCCTTTCTCGAGGGCGGTATCAAGCCCTTCCATCAACAGTTTGCGCTCTTCTTTGTGGGCCCGTAATTCAGGAGCGAAAAAAACGGTCTCGTTGCGTCCTTTGTCCTTCGCCTTATACATGGCAAGGTCGGCGTTCGACAGCAAATGCTTGAGCGTCGAACCGTGTTCAGGATAGCGGACGATACCGATGGACGCGTGAATCTCGACGAGCGTCCCGCCCATGAAGTACGGCGGACGATAGACGGAGCGCCGTAACCGTTCGACGAGCATCTCATCGTCGTCATGCTCGGCGACAACGATGAATTCGTCACCACCGAGCCGGCCCGCATACTCGTTCGGCAACAAGGCGCCCCGCAGACGTTTACCGATATGTTGCAACAACTCGTCACCCATATGATGGCCGAACTGGTCGTTAATTTCTTTAAAACCGTCGAGGTCGGAGAACATGAGCGAGAACGGACGTCCTTCCGCGATCAGCCGTTCAATCTGTTCTTGCAGGGCGTAGCGGTTATGAAGCCCGGTTAGACTGTCATGGTTCGCTTGATAATAAATCTGTTCTTGTTGGACGATCATTTGCGTGATGTCCTTGACAATCGCATAGATGCCTTCGACTTCGCCGTCGATAATCATTGGAATATTCATCAACTGCCACACCCGTTTCGCCCCGTCTTCGGTGACGACATCGACGTCGAGCGTCCGGGGGCGACCGTTCGTTAAATCGTGCAACACGGTCGCATAGGCGGACCGGTCTTTTTGTTCGATAATGTCTAAAATGTTGGAGCCAATCAACGTTTCCGTATCATGACCAAGCACCGAGCTGCCGGCCTCGTTCACAGACAACACTTCGCCATGGAGGTCGAACAAGAAAATCGGTTCGGCATGATAGGCGAATAGCGAGCGATACTGTTGTTCGCGAACCTCGAGTTCATGCGCCTTCGTCGTCACCGCGACTTCGAGGTCGGTATTGACGGTATGTAAACGGTGACTGATCAATGCGTTTTGTTTGGCGACGACGAACTGACGGATGAGCAGCAACAAGACGGCGTTCGCCGTCATCGAGTCGAGCACAGATGTGCCGAGCAAACGATCCGAGGCGAGCATGAACAGCATGACGATTGCGCTATAGACGACGTAGTCGAACACGGAGTCATAGACGAGGGCATCTTCTCTCGATTCATCGAACACGTAGCTGATTGAAATGATAAAGATGCTACTCACTTGAAGCAGGTGCACCAACTCATGGCCGATGCCGTTGAAGATGAGCAATTGGTTCAAAATCGAGGCGGTCGTGAAGCCGAGAATGCCGATCAACAAGAGCACACGGAACGTTTGGCCGACCGAGGTGATGCGATTCAAGTACAGGAAGCCGAGCATCATGTAGAGACTAATCAACACCATCTGTTCTTCAAACCCGTTCAAGTGAGCCGCATAACGCCCACCGTCGTTCGAATAAATGAACAGATGCAACGCCCCGATCAACACGAAGCTGAACAAGGCGAAAATGTCGAATGTTCGCAGTTTCAATGTCCGAATTTCAATCGATTGCGTGATGACAATCAGCGACATAATCAAATAAAAAAAGTTCTGAATGAACGGCATATGGTTGATTGCTGTCGATGCGCCAAAATGGTGTCCGACCAAATAAGCGATGAAGCAGACATTGCCGGCGCTAATCAGTAAATGTATGTAGCGTCGCATCCCTTGATTTTGAAACACGGCCGTCGCGCTAAAGACGGTCGCGATGAGAGTGACCGCCGTGAAATAGACGAACAAACTTGTCTCCCTCAAGGCGTAAGGGGTGAACAGAATCAATAAAAGTCCGAGAAAAAAGGTCCCGACGAGCAAAGCGGGGACTGTTTGGCGCAACGAGTGGTTGGTCAACTCATGCACCTCCTTCTGTATATGTCTAAGAGGCTCACCATTATTATCGGATTGTTCATGCGTTTGTTACACAAAAAAATCGACAGCAAGTTGCTGTCGATTAAAGTGTATACGAATGTTCTTTGAAGTTACCGACGACCGAATCGATTTCAGAGACGGTGATGAACGCTTCTGAATCAATCTCGGAGACGATTTGACGCAGTTTTGGAATCTCGTTATTCTGGACGACGACATACAACATCTTCTTCGAGTCGTTCGAGTAACCGCCGGTCGCGTCCATAATCGTGACGCCGCGTTTCAAGTTCTGCTTGATGACGAGGTTGATTTCATCGGCTTTCTTACAGATGATGAAACACTGCTTTTGCGCCGAGAAGAACCGGTGAATCGTCAACAACGTCCGCGACCGGACGAAACTGAGGACGAGCGCATACATGACCGCTTTAATGTCGAACGTGATGAACACGAGGATATAGACGATGAGATCTTGTGTCAAAAAGATTTTCGGGAGTGATAAGTTCCGGTTGTTCGTATAAATGACTTTCCCGAGAATGTCGAGTCCTCCGGTCGAAGCGCCTGCGAATAACAGCAAGGCGAGTCCGAGGCCGGAAACGATTCCGCTGAACACCGAGGCGACGAGCGGGTCATCGAGCGGGGTCGGTGGGATGAGCACGGGTAGCGTGTCAATCAAGATGGATGACAAGACGACGACAAGCCCGGTCATAAGGATAAACCGTTTTCCGAGATATTTAATTCCGACGATGAAGAGTGGGATGTTCAAGACGAGTTGCGTGAACCCGATTGGCGTGTTGAACAATTCATTGACGATCAACGTGATCCCGACGATGCCCCCCGTCCCGATTTCATTTGGTTTGAGCAGTAGTCCGACAAAAATGGATTGTAAAATCGTTCCGGCGATGAGGAACAAGGTCGTTTCGACGGCGATCCGTTTTCTAGTTTTTGCGTACATAGATCATGGCTAGGTGCCATACGCCCCCCTTTGACATAAACTCATTCAAGCGTACTCCGACGATGTCGGAATTTCAAGGGACGATTGATTACAATTCATTATGGAAGCGGTCGATATCACTTGCGAGCTGTTCATGAACGTAATCGATGACTTGAGCGTCATCGAATAAGCCGAGCGGAGCGTCATCCGGAATCGCATCGAATGGGGATACGAAGTAGAGGACGGCGGCGACGAGGGCGTGCTGTTTGTCTGGCTGCATCTCGAACTGGTCGTTATAGAGGGCGCGCAACATATTGAGCAACTGTTTCATTTGGAAGTAGAGCGTCAGTTCTTCTTCCCGTTCGATATTGCTAATCTCGTTCGAAGCGACGTCGACCGTCACTTTAGCGAGAGCGAGTTCGCCTTGGACCAAGAGGTCACCTAATGTTTCATTGTCGGTATAGTCCTCGGTCGCGCTCGTTAAAAAGTGTGTGTACGTTGTTTTCCAATCTGACATGTATATTCCTCCTTCTGTCTTCATCTACTAATATGCCCGTTTTTGCGATTTGGTTGCAACTTTTCCGAAAATTTAAGAAAATAGAAATAAGTGAAAAAGGAGGAACTGTACATATGTCTACTGTAACCATGCCGACTGAGGCAGAATTTGCCCGCTACGCTGAGCTTGCCGTCAAAAAAGGCGTCAACATTCAGCCGGGCCAACAGCTCGAAGTCCGAGCTGATATTAGCCAAGCACCGCTCGTCCGTCAAATCGTGAAAGCAGCTTACGCAGCTGGCGCGAAACAAGTATATGTCAACTGGAGCGACGAAGAGACGACGAAAGTCCGTTACTTCAACGCCCCGGCGGATGCTTTCAAAGAATACCCGGAATGGCTCAAGGCCCGCTTTGAGCAATTGGCCGAAGAGAAGACGGCGTTCCTATCGATCGTCAGCGACGACCCGGACGCACTGAACGGCGTTGAGTCGTCACGCATCGCGGACTCGAACCGTGCTGCCGGCGTGGCGCTCGCGAAATGGCGCAAATATGTCATGAGCGACAATGTCAGCTGGTCAATCGTCGCTGGCGCTTCGGAAGCATGGGCGAAGAAAGTCTTCCCAGACCGTGAAGACGCTGTACCGGCCCTTTGGAAAGCGATTTTCGAAGCGACGCGAATGGACCAACCGGATGTCGTTGCGGCGTGGGATACGCACGACACATCGCTCCGTGAACGAGCGACATTACTCACGAATAAGAAGTATGCGAAGCTCCACTACAAGGCACCGGGCACGGAATTGACGATCGGCTTGCCGAAGAAGCACGTCTTCCTTGGCGGCGGCGGTCCGAACATCGACGGCGTCGATTTCATCGCCAACATGCCGACCGAAGAAGTGTTCACGCTCGCTGATAAAGATTCGGTCGAAGGACACGTCTCGAGCACGAAACCGCTCAGCTACAGCGGCAACTTGATTGATGGGTTCACGCTTTGGTTCGAAGGCGGGAAAGTCGTGAAGGCGGAAGCGAAACAAGGCCAACAGGCACTCGATGAGTTGTTGAACCTCGATGAAGGGGCGCGTCGTATCGGAGAAGTTGCGCTCGTGCCGGACGACTCACCAATCTCGAACTCGGGTCTCCTTTTCTATAACACGTTATTCGACGAGAACGCATCATGCCACTTGGCGCTCGGACGCGCCTACTCGACATGTCTCGAAGGCGGACCACAAATGTCAGCTGAAGAGCTCGCCGAGAACGGTGCGAACGACTCGATGACACACGTCGACTTCATGATTGGCTCGGCCGAGATGAACATCGACGGTGAACTCGAAGACGGTTCACGCGAAGCCATCATGCGTGACGGCAACTGGGTCATTTAATCAAGCAAGAGACGAATCCCTTCGTGGAATTCGTCTCTTTTTTATGTCAATTCATAGAGGAAGGCGAGGGCATTCGGTAGCCGACGCCGCCACGCGATTTCATTATGGACGGCACCGGGCTCGACTTCATAGCGGAAGGCAATCCCTGTTCGCGCGACAGTCTCGACGAGTTTCGCGTTCGTATAGAGGTAATCCTCGGGCGTGATCGGTCCGCTCGTCTCGTTCGTCCCGATGTCCATATAGAGGCGCGCCGTCACATCGGCCTGCTTCACATCCCGAATGAGGGAGTCGAGATTGGCCCAAGCGGCTGTCGAGAGCGAGCCGACGCGCCGGATGGACGGATAGGCCGTCATCATATAGAGCGAGATGACCCCGCCCATCGAGCTGCCCATCACGCCGACGTCGTCCGGGTCGGTCGCGTAGCGTTCATCAATCCACGGCTTCAACTCTTTCATGAGCCAGTCGGCGTAAGCCCGACCTCTCCCGCCGAGCGTGGGCCGTGTCTTGGCGAGTTCCGGCCCGATTCGGCGATATAGCATCTCATCCTCATAAAACGAATACTCATCGTAGCGGTCGAGCCAGTCCGGGGCACTCGCGATGGCGACGACCATGAGCGGCAATTGCAAGTCCTCGATGTGGCGGTCGATTGACCAACCTTCGCCGATCGTGGCGGTCTTGCCGTCGAACACGTTTTGACCGTCGTGCATATAGAGGACCGGGATTCGTTCGTCAGCCGACACGAAGTCGGGACGATAGACACGGACAATCCGCTTCCGGCCACGTATGGCCTCGGTCGGTAAGGTGAAGCTGAATTGGTCGAGCATATAAAGCGCTCCTTTCGCAGTCAACTGGTTTTAGTTTGCCGGGTGTGGACGAGAAATGCAATCGCGACACTTGACTACCTACCGTTCGTTAGGTAAAGTGATAATGAAGAAAGGGGTCGATGACGGATGAATACGAAACAACGAATCGAGCTGGCGGCACGGCGGCGCTTTGCGCTTGAAGGGTATGAAGGACTATCATTAGCGGCACTCGCCGAGGATGTTGGCATTAAGAAAGCGTCGCTATACGCCCATATCGAAGGAAAAGAGCAATTGTTCAAACAAGTCGTCGAGGACATGGCAGATCGTTACGATCGCGTCTGGCGAGAAGCGCGGGACGCCACTGAGGGCGCGGCACCGCTCGAACGGATCGAGGCCATCGTCGAGACGTTGATTCGCTTCTTTGAAGAAGAGGAGACATGGATGCTGACGAAGCGGATGTTGCTCGTCCCGCCTCCTGAATTGCGATTGTTCATCGAGACGACGCTCGGGTCGGTCGAGACGGACTTGCAAGCGTTTGAGAAAGAACAGTTTCGATTGGCGATGGAGCAAGGGGCGTTACCCGAACAGTCGCTCGAGGACGTTTACGATGCCTACTATTGTTTTCTCGACGGCGCGCTCATCTCACTCTTCACGCTCGAGACGAATCGCGTCAAGCGGCAACAGGCCGCATTCACCATCTATAAGAAAGGAGTCGGATGGACATGAAACAAGATCAAATGGCCTGGGTTTGGCTCATTCTAGCCGGCCTGCTTGAAATCGTCTGGGCCACGACGATGAAACTGTCGAACGGCTTCACGGTGCTCGGTCCGAGCACCGTGACCGTTCTCTTATTAGTTGTGAGCTTTGGGTTGTTGGCGATGTCGTTCCGGACGTTACCGGCCGGGACCGGTTATGCAGTGTTCACCGGCATCGGGGCCGTCGGAACGGTCATCGTCGGTGCAGTCTTGTTCGATGAGGCGCTGACCGGCATGAAGCTCGTCTTTATCGCGACGCTCCTCATCGGTGTGATTGGACTGAAACAAGTGACAGGAGGAGAATCGGCATGAGTTGGGTATTTTTGATTGGCGCGGGTCTTGCCGAGATGATGGCGGTCTTTTGGATGGGAAAATCGAAAGGCTATCAGATTGTTAAATGGTCGATCTTGTCCGTCGGAACGTTTGCCTTAAGTTTTTATTTGTTGTCGCGCTCGCTCGAGACGCTCCCGCTCGGGCTGGCATATTCGATTTGGGTCGGGATTGGGGCGGCCGGCGGCGTCGTGCTCGGCATGCTGTACTTGAACGAATCCCGGGACCGGTGGCGTATCTTCTTCTTATTGCTTATTATCGGAAGCGTCATCGGATTGAAAGTTGTCGCATGATCAGGATTAGCTTCGAATAAAAACGGGAATTGAATAGTTCAGACTGTGAACGAAAGGGGCGGGGACGATGAGTCATATCAAACTGCAATCCGAGCGTCTACGACTCGAACCTTACACGATTGCTGATTTTTATTTCGTGAAATCGCTACTCCAAGATCCGCGCGTGATGCGTTTTATTAGCCCGGACGGAAAGCCATATACGGATGAACAGACGATCGAGTGGTTCGAGCGCCAGTTGGCCCGCTATCAGACGGGTCGTCAAACCGGGTTGCTTAAATTGATGTCGCATGAAAATGACGAGCCGATCGGTCATGCCCGCACGTTGCTCCATGAACTCGACGGCACGATTGAACTTGAAGTCGGATATTGGTTGGCGCCGAAGCATTGGCATATGGGCTACGGACGCGAGGCAGCGGCTCGTCTTATGCGTCATGCGTTCGAAGAAGGTGAGAAAGAGATCATTTCCTTGATTCATCCGGATAACGTCCCATCGCAACGAGTCGCGAAAGCGAACGGATTGCATTGGGACCGTGACACTGAGTATCAAGGCATGCTCGTCTCTGTCTATGCCGGAGATTTAGAGCGGTTATGCCGCCATATGAAACGGGAAGAAATGACGCGTTGAAAAAAAGTAAAAAAAGTTTTAAAAAACAGTTGCCAAGGCATTAGTTTCTTGATATATTAATAGTGTCCTTAAGAGAGGACACGACCTGATTCTGTAGCTCAGCTGGGAGAGCGCTACCTTGACAGGGTAGAGGTCGCTGGTTCGAGCCCAGTCAGAATCACTTGGGTGCCAAACCCGATGCGAAACCCATAGGAACGTGGGTTTCCG
The DNA here is from genome assembly GCF_018618175.1 of Exiguobacterium sp. s50. NCBI lineage: Bacteria > Bacillati > Bacillota > Bacilli > Caryophanales > Exiguobacterium > Exiguobacterium sp. s50. Next base: position 130,906 of record NZ_JACSLP010000007.1, on the reverse strand, counting down.
CGATGCCACTTCTTGCGAGAAGTGGCTTTTTTTTATGTTTAAATTATGTATGGGTCACGAAATGGTCACCACAGGAAACAGATAGATGATTTTCTACCGCGCGTCGCTTGGTGGCATCGAAAAAAGGAGGCAGGACAAGCCTGTCTCCTTTTTTCGATGTCATTGTTTTTATGCTTAGGTGTTTGGTGTAATCAAATCAAAGAAATCATCATCAATGTCATCTTCTTTGAATTTATCAACTAATCTGAGATAGTAAAGGTGTTTTTCTATGTTTCGTTCTTTTAGTCCAGAAAGGTAGTTATTAAAATGATAGATGTAATGTTAAGTAAAAAGTAATTTTAATGAACCAAATGTATTTATATTTGAATTAAACTCCAAATAAGATCCTGGATTGAAGGATCTTATTTTGATTTCAAAAAATAGTTAATTCGGTGGAAATTAATTATGATAAACACTAGACTGAAACTAACAAGAAATGGAGGCGTTAGTATGGATTATAAAGGAGTTAGATGGTATAAAAGTGATCTTCATTTACATACACCTGCTAGTAGATGTTTTAGAGATCGGGAGGTAACTCCTGAACAATGGGTTCAGAGATGCATTGACCAAGGTTTAGATGTAGTTGCAGTCACTGATCATAACACCGGAGAATATATTGACAGAATTAAAGAAGCAGCTGCTAATACTAACTTAACTGTTTTTCCAGGTGTTGAAGTAACATGTTCAGAATCTAAAGTTCATATGTTAGTCATTTTTGAAAAAGATAAAAGTACTCAATATGTAGAGGACTTTCTTGTGAGTATTGGTATTGAAAGAGATAGATTTGCGGCTGATAATGCATTTTCACGAAGGACTACAATGGAAATGGCAAACATTGTAAAAGAGAAAGGCGGAATAATAATTCCTGCTCATATTGATGAGTTCAATGGAATTTGTAATATAGCTCCTAATAGTAGAGAAGAACTATTATCACTAAGTAATATTGATGGAGTTCAAGTTGTTCATAAAATGTTTTTAAACAGTGATGTACGGAATGAAGATATTGAACCTGTACTATCGGAATATTATGGAAAAGATATTGATCAAGGAATATATAGAGAGTGGAAAACAAGTGTAAGACAAGCTGTACAATTGAAGAAAGCGATTCTAACATTTTCAGATAATCCACATGAAATTGGGGATAGTAAACATGGTTTGTGGGGAATTGGACAGAGATATACGTGGATAAAGATGGGGGAAGAAATTAATTTAGAAAGTTTGAGACAAGCATTATTGTTACCTGAACACAGAATTAAGAACGATTTTGAAAGTGAAAACCATCCATATACTTTACCGAACAATTGGATTAAAAGTCTGAAAGTTTCAAATACCGAATTGAATGAATCTGATTTTGAAATATCATTTAATCCTCAGATGACAACAATTATTGGTGGGAGGGGTACTGGAAAATCAAGTGTAGTTAGATTTATCAGAGGTCTATTTGATATGAGCAGTGATTTAAAAGGATTGAGTAGCCTTAAAAACGAACAAGTGAATTTCTTTAAATTAAAAGATGGCGATGATGGAGTATTGAAAAAGGACTCAGAAATCGAAGTTATACTTGTGAGGTTTAGACAACAGTACAAAATTATAATGACAGAGTTTGAGAAAACAGGTTCTAAAAAAAAATGGCATTTTATAAATTTGATGATGACACAGAAGAGTTTAAAGAATTAGAGGAAAGTAGCCTTCTAGAATCATTTAAATTAGATATATTTTCTCAAAAACAAATTTATGAAATTGCCAAAAATCCTAATGCTTTAAGAGAAAGAATAGATGCACCAATATATGAGATTGATGAAACAAAAATTGAGTTATTTAATATAAAAAAGAAATACATGGAACAGTCAGCAAAAATAAGAAGAATAGAAAGTGAAATCAGTAGAAAGAGTAAGGTTATTGCTGATATTGATGAAAAAAAAGAACTAATTAGTTCTTTTAAAGAGAGTGGTTTTGAAGACTTAATTCGAGAGTTTAAAGAATACAGTTCACAACGAATAGAGCTGATGAATTTTGTTAAAGATTTAGAAGATAAGAAAAATCATTTGTCTTCTATTGTTAGTAAAATGAATTTGAGTGAGAAACCAGACATAACTAATTTTGATCCACAATATCACTCAGAATTAGATGAAATAGTAAATGAAACAGTAAGTGAATATAGTCAAATCAATTTATTAATTGAAGAGGCGGAAAAGAGAATTACTACTTTAATAAATGAGTACAATACCAAGATTAAAGATTCAGAATGGCGAAAGAAATACGGTGAAATCAGTAATCAATTTAATACAACTAAGGAAGATATGGCTCGAAAAGGAATTGACGATTTATCTAAGTTAGAAAAAACAACTCGTGAGCTCTCGTCTTTGGAAGGTAATTTGAGGAATATAAGAACATTTGAAGAAACCCTCTCAGGTGAAATTAAAAAGAATGCTGAAATAAAAGAACAATACTTTTCACGCAGAGAAGGAATTACATTGAAGAGAAGAGAGTTTATCAGAAGTGTTATAAGTGGGTCAGATAATATAAAAATAGAAGTAAAGCCATATAGAGACAAACGCCACTTTACTGATAGTATCAGAACGGTATTACAAAAAAATAGTGGATTCGATGAAGATATTAATAAAATTGTTCAGAGATGTTTACATGGTCAGGACGTCAATTCAAATATTTCCCTACTTGTAGAGGAATTTATTCAAATTAGAAATCAGAAGGTAGGTGACACTGAATTCACCGGGAGAATGATTAACGTAATAAAAGCACTAAATGATGAACAAATAGATGAGCTATCGCTTTTAATTCCTGAAGATGAAATTAGTGTTAAATATAAACCAAATGGCTCAAGTGCATTTCGAGTTCTTACAAATGCTTCAGCTGGACAAAAAACTTCTGCAATCCTAACCTTTTTATTATCTTTTGGAGAAGTTCCTTTAATTCTGGATCAACCGGAAGATGATTTAGATAACCATCTTATATACGATCTGATTGTGGAACGACTAAAGAAAACAAAAGAAAAGAGACAGATTATAGTTGTAACACATAACGCGAATATACCTGTAAACGGAGATTCAGAATTAGTACTCTGTATGGACTCTGAGACCAGTGGTATTAGAGTGTTATGTGAGGGACCGGTGGAAAATGACTCGGTGAGAACAGAAATCTGTGGCGTAATGGAGGGAGGGGAAGACGCCTTTAAGTTAAGGTCTAGAAGGTATAACATCAATTAAAGTGGTCACATACTGGTCACGGATTATAAATGAAATAAGGATATTAAAGGTTATTTAAGTGTTAGATTGTCATGGAGAAGCTATATTTTACTAATAGATAAATACGTAAGAGTACTAAGGTGTTTTTCATATACTACCTTGACAGGGTAGAGGTCGCTGGTTCGAGCCCAGTCAGAATCACTTGGGTGCCAAACCCGATGCGAAACCCATAGGAACGTGGGTTTCCGCGACGCCACTTCTTGCGAGAAGTGGCTTTTTTTTGTTTTTCTTTCAATTGACAGCCTACATAAACAGTTGGTATATTCCTCTCAATACATACAGAAACGGGGAATTATACGATGGTCTTAACCGGAACAATCGTCAACGCGGCGTTGATCGTGATTGGCACATTACTTGGACTCTTGTTTCACCGCATCCCCGAACGAATGAAAGAGACGGTCACCGCAGCCATCGGTCTCGCCGTCGTCTTGCTTGGCGTTCAAATGGGGATGAAAAGTGAGAACTTTTTAATCGTCATCGGCAGTCTCGTCATCGGGGCCGCACTCGGCGAATGGTGGAAGCTCGATGAGAAGTTGAACGAGGTCGGCTATCAATTGGAACGCCGCCTCGGGGGCAAGAGCAAGTCAAGTATCGCCGAAGGATTCATCACGGCGACGCTCATCTTCGTCATTGGTGCGATGGCTGTCATCGGCGCGCTCGACAGCGGATTGCGCGGGGATCATGACGTCCTCTATACGAAAGGATTGATTGACGGTTTCACGGCACTCGTCCTCAGCTCGACGCTCGGCATCGGGGTCATGTTCTCGGCCGTCCCGGTACTCTTATACCAAGGAGCAATCGCCTTGCTCGCCATTCAAATCATGAAGTTCATCCCGGAGTCGCTCATGGATGACTTTATTTTAGAGATGACGGCGACCGGTGGTGTCATGATTGTCGCGATTGGGTTGAACTTGGTCGGCATCACGCGGATTCGTGTCGCGAACTTATTGCCGGGAATCTTGATGGTCGCGGTCATCGTCTCGATTTTACATATCGTCCCATAAAAAAATCCGAGAGACGCGATGCGTTTCTCGGATTTTTTCAATTCTTCGGTTGTTCGACTTCTTCTCTCGCACTTTCGCGAAGGGCAGAAGCCATGACGTCTGCTAAATCGCGCGAGCGGAGCACACCGACACCGCGGTCGGTCGGACCGTCTGGCGCGGCCACGTCCGCAATCAAGTCGTTCGTCGGCCGTGTCTCGTGAAGCAACAGTTCAGCCGATCCTTTCATCGCCTGGGCGACGATTTGGCGCGCCGTCGCTTCATCGAAACCGGCATCGGTCAAGACAGGCGTCATCGAACCGACGATTTCATAAAAGAAAGCGGGGCTGCATCCGGCGGCAGCCATGAAGGCGGACATCGTCTTCGCATCCGTCACGGCCGTCCGTCCGACGCGTTCAAACAGCGCCGTCGCGGTCTCACGGACCGTATCATCGGTCTCTGGGCCGAACCAGAGTCCGGTCATCCCGCTCCGATAAGCGACTGGGGTATTCGGCATCGCGCAGACGGCAGGGAGACCTGACGCCTCTTCAATCTCGCTCGGTTCGATATGAGCTGCTACGGAGACGAGGAGCGGTGTGCTCCACGTTTTAGATTGCACGTAAGGAATGACCCCGTCCGGTTGCATCGCGAGGACGACGATGTCATACGCGTTGACATCTTCCTCGTCGACGATTTGCACGCCGAGCTCGGCCTGTAACGCTGTCAAACGGGTCCGGTCACTCCGGTTCGTCATCGTGATTTGTTCAGGCGACACACCAGAGGCGAGCCATCCGCGTACGAGTGACTCACTCATCGATCCTGCACCTACCATTAAAATATTCATTCTCGTCACCTCTTCATATAGATTCGGTCGTATATATACATGTTGCTTATCATAACAAATGACGCAACAAATAGCGCCCATCGTGCTCAAATTGTAAAACAAAGGAAAAAAAGATGAGCGGTTTGTCATTTGATTGTCGCATGCGCCACAGATGACAAGCTGGCCCGGGCAAGCTATTATGGCAGTAATCAAACTGGAGGCGATGAGAGTGAAACGAGTGTTAGTGCGGGGGATTCAAGGGTATCAACGGTTCATCTCGCCGTTGAAACCGCCGACTTGCCGTTTTTATCCGACGTGTTCGCACTATGGAATCGAGGCGATTGAAAAGCATGGTGCCCTTAAAGGTGGGTATTTGACGACTCGCCGCTTAATGCGGTGCCAACCGTTCCATTCGGGCGGACTCGACTACGTGCCGGATGAATTTGATTGGCGCGCCCCTTTACAACGTGAAAAACCCCCTTCTCAGCGAGACGTCTAATCGGCGGCTCGCTGTTTTAGATACAGCTTAAAAATCAAATCGTTGTTTTATTACAATACTTTTGACAATCTTCTAAGTATTCTGAAAAAATAGAGGTGTACGATTACATAAGGGGAAGGGGAATTCAAAATGAGTCAATCGTTCAGTGAACTCATCGGTACGATTTCGAACTTTGTGTGGGGACCACCGTTATTGATTTTGCTTGTGGGGACAGGCATCTACTTGACGGTACGGCTCGGGGGACTTCAAGTCACGAAGTTGCCGTACGCATTGAAGCTCGCGTTTTCTAAAAATCAAGACAAAACATCGAAAGGGGATATCAGTCACTTCCAAGCGCTCATGACGGCGCTCGCAGCAACCGTCGGTACGGGGAATATCGTCGGGGTTGCGACCGCGGTCGTGCTCGGTGGACCGGGGGCGATCGTCTGGATGTGGGTATCCGGATTTTTCGGTATGGCGACGAAATACGCCGAAGCCGTGCTCGCCGTTAAATATCGGGTGACCGATGAACGCGGACAAATGGCCGGGGGGCCGATGTATTACTTAGAACGTGGCTTGAAGCAACGTTGGCTCGCCGTCGCATTCGCAGGATTCGCCTCGCTCGCGGCATTTGGGATTGGGAACGGGGTGCAGACGAACTCGGTCGCGATGGCGCTCAAGACGACCTTTGACGTGCCGTTGTATGTCTCTGGTATCTTGATTATGATTTTCACAGGCGCGGTCATCTTGGGCGGTGTCAAATCAATCGGTCGCGTCGTCAGTTACTTCGTACCAGTCATGATCGTCTTTTATCTCGGCAGCGGATTGTTGATTATGGTGATGAACTATACGCTCATTCCGGATGCCATCGCCCTCATCTTCAGCAGCACGTTCAGTGCCGAAGCAATTGGTGGCGGAGCCATCGGGGCCGCCATTCGTTACGGTGTGGCGCGCGGCGTCTTCTCGAACGAGGCAGGTCTCGGTTCGGCGCCGATTGCCGCAGCGGCTGCTAAAACGGATATGCCGGGACGTCAGGCGCTCGTCTCGATGACGCAAGTGTTTCTCGATACGCTCATCGTCTGTTCTGTCACGGGAATCACGCTCGTCATGGGCGGTCAAATCGGTTCGGGCCTCGAGGGGGTCGAATTGACGACGGCGACGTTCGAGCAATTCCTTGGACCGGCCGGCGGTTATATCGTGACGATTGGACTCGTCATGTTCGCCTATTCGACGGTGCTCGGGTGGTCATACTACGGGGAACGGTCGATTCATTACTTGTTCGGTCAAAAATCGATTCTTCCTTATCGGATTGCGTTCGTTCTCGTTGCCGGTCTCGGTGCGATGACGACGAACCTCAACTTGGTTTGGGCGCTCTCGGACGTGTTCAACGGCTTGATGGCCATCCCGAACTTGATTGGCTTACTGTTCTTGTCGGGTGTCGTCATTGCTGAGACGAAGCGATTCAATCAACAGCTCGAACTCGAAAATCGAAATCGAAAAGCCTCTTAAACCAATACGCCACCATCCTCACGGGGACGGTGGCGTATTTCGTTTGCGAACCTCTTCGAGCCGTGCTTGTTGAAGATGGTCGAACACTTTCGTGATGAAACCGACCATGATGCCGACACCCGTGATGACATAGCCGATCGTGAACACTTTGCCGATATCGGTCGTCGGGACAAAATCCCCATAGCCGATTGTCGTGAGTGTGACGATACTGAAATACAGGGCATCGAGCCAACGCATGTCTTCGAAGCGTGAGTAGAACAGTGTCCCGGAGAGGATGGTCAGGAAGGCGAGACTGAACAAGACTTGAAACTCCGCATCCTTCAAGCCACGCCAAATCCCGCGGAACATGCGCCGGAACGTCAAGATGAAAGATAGCATTTCATTTCCTCCTTTCCCTATAGGTTTGTTCGCTAGCAACAGGGGAACATCCTTTATAGCAAAACTGGAGAGGATGATCATGATGACACGACTGATTCCAAAAGAAGAAGGGCTCGATCATAGCCTGGCGTTCCTACGGGAAGGATATTTATACGTCCCGAACCGTCGGAAGAGCTTTCAATCCACTCTGTTTGAAACACGCTTGCTCGGCGAACGCGTCATCTGTCTCGGAGGCGGCGAGGCGGCAGCCTTGTTTTATGACGCGGACAAGTTCGTGCGCAAAGATGCGGCACCGAAACGGTTGCTGAAAACACTATTCGGTGAGGATGGTGTGCAGACGTTAGACGGCTCGGCCCATACACATCGCAAACAGATGTTCATGGCGCTCATGTTCCCCCAAAATATCAAGCGGTTAACGAAGCTCGTCAGCCGGGAGTGGGAACGGGCGCTCGACGCGTCGGCTGACGAGACGGTGCTCTATGACACGGCGCAAGAAGTTCTCATGCGGGCCGTCTGTGAATGGGCGGGGGTCCCGCTCCGTGAAAGAGAAGTAGCTCGCCGGACGGACGAGATGCGATTGCTATTTGAATCTGGGACTGCGCTCGGACCAAAACATGTTCGTGGGCGAGCGGCCCGCTCCTCGGCCGAGGCGTGGGTGCGTGGCATGGTCGAAGAAGTGCGGACGAACCGGCTTCTCCCAAACGAACAAACAGCATTATATGAATTTTCTTGGCATCGGGATGAAGCGGGTCATCTGCTTCCGGCCGACGTCGTTGCTGTCGAAGTGATCAATATATTGCGCCCGACCGTGGCCGTCTCGATTTATGTGTTGTTCACTGTATTGGCGCTCCACCAATTTCCGGAAGCGCGGGACCGATTGGCGCGTGGTGAGACCGAACCGACATGGTTCGTCCAAGAAGTGAGACGCTTTTATCCATTTTTCCCTGTGACCGCTGCGAGGGTCAAGCAAGATTTCGCGTGGAACGGATTTACGTTCGAAGAAGGGACGCTCGTCTTGCTCGACTTATACGGGACGAATCATGACCCTTCCTTGTGGACGGAACCGGATACATTCAACCCCAATCGGTTCAAAGACTGGACGGAAAGTCCGTTCACATTCATTCCGCAAGGCGGCGGGGATGTCGATTTCGGACACCGCTGTGCGGGGGAGCAGGTGACGATTGCAATCATGCGCGAGACGATCGACGTGTTTCTAACACGTTACCGTTACGAGGTGCCGCCGCAAGACCTCAGTTATAGCTTTGTCGACTTGCCGAGTTTACCGAAGAGCCGTTTCGTGCTGAATCAAATTCAAAAGAACGAATAAATGAGTCGCCCGCGGGCGACTCATTTCGTGTGTAACGCTAGCCGTTTTGTAATCGGTTGAATCGTGATATTCGTATCGACCATTCGATTATCACGTTTCGGTTCATCAGTCTGTTCGATTTGCCACGACGTATCATGTGACTCTTTGAGCGCCATCGCGATGTCATACAGAGAGTGACTCGAATTGCCGTTCAATTGGTACAGCCCGGGCCCTCGCTTCGTCAAAATCTCGAACAAGGCATCGGCCGTGTCTTCCAAAAACGAGCAAGACGGGTACCAGTGAGCGCTCGCGACGATGACGCCATGTCGTTTCATCTCGTTCTCGAAATAATCCATCATGTTATTCGAACCGGCACGATGCCCGATTTGCCAACCGAGCCGTACGATTTGGGCACCAGGATTGGTCCGGGCAATCGTCTCTTCGCAGGCCCGCTTATAGGCCCCGTATTCATCGGTCGCGTCAGGAGGCATGTCCGGTGTGATTGGCCCTGTCACGTTGTCAGAGAACACCGAGACGGTGCTCGTGAAGAGAAATGGAATCTTATATTCTCCGCATAGCCGAGCTAGCGTGTCGGCCCATTCGACGGCACCCATCCCGATATGAAGAAAGTAGTTCGGACGCACCGATTCGATGAAACGTCGCATCTCGGCCTCATCTGTGGTCGATACTTTCGTTCGGTCCCAGGCCACGGGCTCGATGCCATGCCGCGTTAACGTCTCGGCGACGACAGGGGCGACGGTCCCGTTCATACCTGTTAAAATTGCTTTCATCATGCATTCCTCCCTTTTGTTTCTATCATCCCACACTTCATGAACTGACAAACCCTTTGTGGACAGCTTTATGCTAGACTGTTGAGTGGAGGCGATAATGATGAATATTCGAAAAGCGACACCGGACGATCAGTTGCAGATTGCACCGCTCGTCTATACGGCGATTCATGAAATCGCCTATTCATTGACCGGCACATCCGATCAAGAGCACATGCTCGTTCGACTCGCGATGTGGATTGGTCAGCCTGGCAACCGCTTGAGCTACGAGAACATATGGGTGGCCGAATCCGATGCGACGATTGCAGGCATCCTGATTGCGTATCATGGCGAGCAGGCGGCAATGCTCGATGAACCGATTAAAGCTTGGCTCCGGACAAACGGTCAGTCTGACGAGTTGGATGTCGAAACGGAAGGCGACGTCCTGTATATCGACTCGGTCGCCGTCGACGCGACGTTCGGCGGACGCGGGATTGGGACGGGCTTGATTCAACAGGCGATTGCTCATGCGCGTGCCATGAACATTCCTCGCGTCACGCTCAACGTCGATCAGACGAACCCGGCAGCAGGTCGATTGTATGAACGTCTCGGCTTTATGAAAGAGAAAGAGATTGAGATATCCGGGGGACGGTTCGATTATATGACGTTTACGGTAAGCGAGAACGCCTGAACACGTCACGAAACCGATGCAAACCGATCGGGACTCGGCTATACTATAGGCTTGATCACATTGAGAGAGAAAAAGGAGATTGTGTATGGAGTGGAAGAATATGTTGCGCGGCATCGCGATGGGAACGAGTGATTTGATTCCTGGCGTCAGCGGCGGGACGATTGCAGTCATTTTAGGAATTTATGACCGTTTGATTGAAGCCATCAGCGGTATCTTCAGTCGGCATTGGAAACAGCACTTGTTGTTCTTGATTCCGCTCGGGATTGGGATGGCAGGGGCGATTTTAGGACTCAGCCGCGTGATTGAGTTCCTCTTGCTCGAATATTATGAACCGACCCAGTTCTTTTTCATCGGATTGATTCTCGGGATTATCCCGATGCTCTTCTTTGAATTTCGAACGAGAGCCGTCATGCGACCGGTACATATCGTCGCGATGGTCATCGGGGCGATTCTTGTGGCCAGCATGGCGATCATCAAACCAGCAGATACGGCGATCATCACGGAACTCTCGACAGGGACGACGATTCTCTTGTTCTTCTCAGGATGGCTCGGCAGTATGGCGATGTTGTTGCCGGGAATCAGTGGCTCATTCGTATTGCTTTTGATCGGGGTGTATCCGACCGTCATCAGCGCGTTGTCGAACTTGAACCTGCTCATTATCGGCATCGTCGGTCTTGGAGTGGCCGTCGGTTTTATCGTCAGCAGTAAAGTGATTCGCTATTTGCTCGGTCATTTTCCGGGCATGACGTTTTCGGTCATCATCGGGTTGGTCATCGGCTCGCTTGCGGTCGTATTCCCAGGTCTGCCGGACACGACAATCATGTGGATACTCAGTGTCCTCTCGTTCTTCGCTGGATTCATCATCGTCCGTCTACTTGGACGTTTCTCCGTTTAACCAAACATGCACGCCCGTCAATGAAGACGAGCGTGCATGTTTTTTGCTTAATAAATGAACGGGATCAAGCGTTTACGTGACTTGGCCCACGTCTGATACGTCACACCGAAGTGAGATGTCAACATTTTCTCCTCGATATGGATGCGCCATAAGAGAGCGAGACTCATCAAACATGTACCGACGAGAGCAATCGTCCAAGGCGCGAAAAAGAGTGAAAATCCGAACGTGATAAATAAGAGCCCTGTGTAGAGGGGGTGGCGTAAATAACGATACGGTCCCGAACTGACGAGCTCATCCGCGGGCCGGACGACGACGTGGCGGGTGAACTGATGGCGCAATTGTCGGATGCCCCAATAGCGAAGTGAGACACCGGCGATGAACCCGCTCAGGCCGAGCAGGCGTTGCAGTGTGGCCTGACGTGTATCGGTCCAAACAGAAAGTCCGATCGAGATAGCGAATACGGTAACCATCATCAATGAGACGATATAAAAACTGGCGTGCTCACTGGCACCATCGGTCGGTTCGGACCGGTTTCGGTATCGCCAAATTTCATATAGCCAAGCGACCGAGGTGAGAACAAATAATCCATCGAGCCAATCCATAACGTGCCTCCTTTTTCAATACCTTCGATGTATTACCCGTGTCTTCCTCCTCACTAACGTGCAGGAGACGAAAAAACGTCTCGCGATGTGCGGGACGTCAAGAAAGCCTAACGGGCATTGGCAAGCAAAGTTGCGGCGGCCTGCTGGGCAGGGGGCGCTTCTTTTAGCTCATCTTTAATCAAATGGTAAGTGAGACACATCGGTTTTTCGGTCCGGGGGTCACGCCCGATGATGGCATCGATATGGAACACTTGTCTGAGCACGAGCGGACAAATGACTTCCTCAGCCGAACCGGTCGCGAGCACCTCGCCGTCTTTCATCGCAACGATATGATCGGCAAAGCGAGCGGCCTGGTTCAAATCGTGGAGCACCATGACGATGGTCCGCCCTTGCTCTCGATTGAGCGTTTCGAGCAGTTCGAGCACTTCGAGCTGATGGGCCAAATCAAGGTAAGTCGTCGGTTCATCCAAGAAGATTAAATCGGTCTCTTGGGCGAGTGCCATCGCAATCCACACGCGTTGACGTTGTCCCCCAGACAGGGCGTCGACGCTGCGGTCTTTATAAGCGAGCGTCCCGGTCACATCGAGTGCCCAATCGATGACTTCATGGTCATGTTTCGAGAGGCGTCCAAATCCGGACTGATAAGGGAATCGACCGTAGGAGACGAGTTCGCCGACGGTCAAGCCGCCGGCACCTTCCGGCGTTTGCGGCAAGATGGCCATTTTACGGGCAATCTCTTTCGTATTACATTTCGCGATGTCGGCCCCGTCTAAATGCACAGCGCCAGCAGATGGAGAAAGAATCCGTGTCATCGCTTTTAAGAGCGTCGATTTTCCACAACCGTTCGGTCCGATAATCGTCGTGATTTTATGGTCGGGAATCGACAAGCTCAATTGTTTTACAATCGTCTTGTCCCCATATCCGACCTCGATATCCGTCGTATGTATCCGTGACATGATGGATTCCCCCTTTCCGTAAATGACGCCCGTGATAATGATTCTCAATATCGAGTTTACTATAGCAAGTGCGACACATCGTGTCAATGTTTGTTTGATGTCAAAATAGATTGTCGAGCGGTCTAATTCGCGGTATAGTGAATGAGAATGAGAATCAATGGCGCAGGAGTTTTGAGGAAGGGTGAGGACGATGAGCGAACAGGACCTATATGATGTAACGATTATTGGAGGCGGACCGGCCGGGCTATATGCGACGTTTTACAGCGGATTGCGGGGGATGAAAACGAAGTTGATTGAGTTTCAACCGCATCTCGGCGGGAAAATCCATGTCTATCCAGAGAAGATGATTTGGGACGTCGGGGGTGTCACGCCGACGACCGGGGCTCGACTCATCGAACAACTGGTAGAACAAGGCTTGACGTTCGACCCGACCGTCGTGCTCGGAGAAAAGGTCGAATCGATGACGAAAGATCACGATGGCCATTTCGTATTGGATACGACGCACGGGCAACATCGATCGAAAACGGTCATTGTCGCGACAGGAAGTGGTATCCTGCAACCGCAGAAAATTGATATTAGCGGAGCGGAGCGCTTCGAGGTCTCCAACTTACACTATACGGTCAAATCGCTCATGGCGTTCAAAGGGAAGACGGTGTTGATTTCGGGTGGCGGCAACAGTGCGATTGATTGGGCCAACGAGCTTGAACCGATTGCCGAGCGTGTCATTTTGACGTATCGAAAAGAGGCGCTTAAAGGACATGAGTCGCAAGTCGATAAGCTCCTCTGTGGACGTGTCGACTGTCGATTGCATACGCAAATCGAGGATTTGATTTCCCGGGACGGGACGACGATTCATGCCGTCGCTCTCGTCGATTGCGGAACAGGCGCCCGCGAGGTTGTGGAAGTGGACGAGGTCGTCATCAATCATGGGTATGAGCAGGATACAGCGCTTCTCGGGGAATGTGAGCTTCAAGTCGAGATGGTGAACGATTTTTACGTGAAAGGCAATGCGAGCAGTGAGTCGTCGGTGCCAGGTCTATACGCAGCGGGCGACATTTTGACGCATGAAGGGAAAGTCCATCTGATTGCGGGTGCTTTCCAAGATGCGGCCAACGCTGTCAACCGAGCGAAAACGTTCATCGATCCGGACGCGACGAAAACCGCAATGGTATCATCCCATAACGAACGATTGAAAACGAAGAACCGGGATATCATCGAACAGGCATTACAAAAGCAGTGAGGGGAGCGCTCACTGCTTTATTGTTGGATAATCACATAGTTCGACGATGACGCCTCCGGAATGACGGGGGTCCATATAGATGAGGCGCCGGCCTTTGGCCGTCGTCCGCAACGTGTCCTCTAAAAAAGTTACACCGTCACGTTTAAGTGACTCGATTGACTCGTCCAAATCCTCGACGCGATAGGCGATATGGTGAACACCTTTACCACGCGCTTTCATGAAGCGAGCGATTGGGCTGGTCGGACTCGTCGGCAATAACAGTTCAATTACGTCGTCACCCACGTGGATGACGGCAATCTCCGTCTCGACGCCGATGGCTGTGTTCGTATAACGGTCGACCAACTTTCCTTGTAGAACGGTCGTGTAAAATGTGATCGCCTCGTCTAAGTCACGGACGGCGATTCCGGTATGGTCAATGTGCATGGTTGTTCCCTCCTCTCGCTCTAGTTTGACGAAACTTGAACAAATTGTCACTTCACAACGTTTTGTCGGAATCCGATATACTAAAAGAGGGAGGGACGGCGAAATGAACGGTAAGATCACTCTTGGATTGGTCAGCGCGTTCGCGCTGGTGTCATTTGTGTTTGGACTCTCACTTGCGACGTTTGTCGACTATCGGATCAATGAAGAGCAAGTCGTTCTGGAACGCTTGACGACCCATAAAAAAATTGGCCCATCTGAACTTCTATCCACAGAAGTGGACTTTCACTTGAACGGTTCGAACTACGCCCTGCGGTTTACAGACGAGCCCCACATCACGTACTGGTTCAGTGTGACGGATCGTGAAATTCAGTTCGACCGGATTGAATCGTTGGACCGACGTGATACGGGTCTTCGGACCGATCTCTTTGAAAAGATGCCACCGCTCGCGATGGATTCGACAAACGCTGCCGAATAAAAACACGAAACGAACGAGTCTGATTGACGGACCGCGGACGTTTCGTGTTTTTTTATTAATCGGTTCGCGCTGGGGTCAAGTACTTCAATAATGTATAAGTGGATGATGGCGTTGGACGGGCACCTTGCTCGTATAAAGCGTGTAGGACGTGTGTCTGCATCGAAGTGGCAGTGACACTCATCAATTCTGTCTTTTTAAATTTATCATAGTATGATTGCTGAAAAAATGAGATGCCTTCTTGAGTAAATTCTTTTTGGCCAACGATATGCAACTCGTGGAGGTACAATTGACCTTGCTTAATCTCGCCATACATCGTACCGACCACGGTGCCTTTCCATTTTAACGAATAAAAGATTGTTTGCCTTCGATGGAGCATATCAAGTGTCCGAGCCGTAAGGGGGACGGCTCCAGGCAAGAGCCAGAAATATTGATTTCGTTTTCGTAACCAATCTCCATGCGTCTCGGGATACTCTATACAAAATTGCCATTGGTCAAAAGTTGTTTTTGTGTACGGAACGAAAGGGAACTCAAACGACGTCGCCTCGAGGTGGGGAAGAAATCCAATGTCCTTGAAACCATTCAACAAATTGCCTGGTGCGTCAGTTGGGAGAGTTACCGAAACCGTTGTGTTGTGACGAACCTCTAATCGAAGTTGGAACAGGACCTGATCGATTAAACCGCTTAACATCATGCGATTTTTGCAAGTGGTGTCGCTCAAGCGAATCAAATGCGAGGTTTTGAAATCCTTGCAGTCAACTGTGACAGCGGCGACTGGCTTGTTACGAAACCATCCAGTATAGTGGTAGCAGTCAGCAGGCAGACAGAAAAGATGTGGAAGTTGACCTGCTGGATAGAGAGAGTGGAGCAGGGACCGTTCATGGGGCTTGAGTTGTCGGCTTTCTTTGACGATAAAGGTGTGCTTCATGAAAGCAACCTACTTTCTACATTTATTGGAACACCCTTAAATTGTAAGCGTTACCACTTTAAAATGCTCGTATTAAAATGATGAACATTATTTGGTTAAAATAGGGATGAATTTAAGGCGTTTTCCTGAGAGTCCCGTTTAAAAAGAACAGGAGAATGGCTTCAGAAATAGGTTTGTATCAAACTGAATCGAAAAAAACAAAACCAGATCTTTTAAACGGAAATGGGTGTGAGAATTATTTAACTGGGGGGAAACGAAGAAAACCGTGTCATGACTTTGAAATCGACATGCTATAATTGATGTAAAGAAACGAACCGAGGAGACGACTATGCGATATTTGACAGGCTTGTGGTTGATAGTAGTGCTGTTGGCGGGGACGCCGCTCGTGGCTCAAGCGGATACAGAAGAACCGATTGTGGTCCACGAGAATGTCATCGTCGACGAGGCGGTAGAACTATATGAGGGGTTTCGCTCCCCGAATGAGATGGTCTTTATTTTTGTGCTGATCGTGTTACTGTCCGTCATCGGTCTTGGAATTATTAATGCCATCGAATAACGTGAAAACGTTCACAAAAATGCAATATCTAAAACGGAAGCGGTTTCAAATCTGATTTATACTAAACGTGTAGGAAGGAAGTTCTGCACCAACTTCCCCTCCTTTTCAGATGAACACCCCTCGTTCATATCATGTATTGGAGTCAACCGACGATGTCGATTGACTCCCTTTTTTTCGTATGCAGCATGAGGTTACAACTGGATGCGCTTTTCTTTGGCGAGACGACGCAATCGTTTCGTTTCATTCGTATGTCCATGACTTTCAAGCATATTGACATACACTTTGAACGGTTCAGAACGATGCGAGAAGAACGGGATATATTCGGCGAACAATTTTTGTTCGGCCTCAGATAACAAGCCGCGTTCGACGAGCAATTCTAGCTCGAGCATTTTTAAAGCTTGATAATCGGCGAGCGCATTATCGTCTGTCTGGGCTTTCGCTAACGTACGGTCGCACAACGTGGTGAGGCGTTCGTGGAGCAAGTTCCATTCAGCTATACTATACGATTGCTCGAGGAGGGTCGAGAGCAAATCGACCCGGGTGGAATCGACATCTTTTGGGACGTGGAGCGCGGTATACAAAGACCGATCGATCCAAACGGCAGGGGCGGGGGCGTCGAGTTGATAATATTGAATCAGTTGGGATAACATCGTGGTTTGAGACAATTTTAATAGTCGAAACGGGTCACTTGTCGTGAATAGAGGTTCTTCTCCCGCTGAAGACGACAGCAACAAAAACATTTCTTCATACATCGTCCGAGCCTCGGGCTCATCGTCAGCGTAATGGACGAGGTCGCGAATAATCTTTTTAGCGTGAATGTACCAGTTTTTTTGATCCCGTTCGCTCATCACTTGATTGGGTACTAAATATAAATGGTCATATGCCAATTCGACAAAGCGCTCAGCGAGGATGATGGTCTGTGAGAGCGAATGACGTTCGTCTGACGACTTTTGTTCTTTATAGCGCGTGAACTGGCTGACCATAAAGTCGATGTCTTTCTCTTCAATCACGGTTTTTGGGATGTTGCGATACATCTCGACAATTACATCGCGAAGCGTGGCTTCACCGTATTGTTCCAGCAACATCCGTAACTTCCCGATACGCATTAGCTCTCCCTCCTTTCGAGAGGACGTCGAACAATCTATCCATCCACAGATGGGCAGACACCAATTATTATTCCTTTCCCGGTTTCGATTCAAAACAACCCTTCCGTCTCATGCTTAAGACGGATTTTTGCGCTAACCGTTGTCAGAATAGCGTTTGTCGATGATAATGTAGAAAAATCTAACCATACTAGAGGTACAGCATATGAATGACGATCAACACTTATCACGTGTCGAACGACGGAAACGGGAGCTTGAACGCGAACGATTAACCGAACAAGCCCGGCTAGACGAACAAGCTCGACTAGATGAAGAGGCTCGACACGAGACGCCCCAGCACCATGGGCATGTAGAAGACAAGTTTAACAATGATTCGAATCGACCGACAGATACAGGGCAGGGCGAGCATCCGTTTTTAAATCGTTCGGAGGAAACGCCGTCGGAACGTAAGAAGAAATCGCTCAACGTCAAAAAACCGAAACTAAGTCTTCCCTTCGGTAAGAAGCGTAAGTCGAAGCCGCGCCGAGATGAACGACGTGAGCCTAGACAGAAAACACGAGAGCCGGAACGGACGCACGCCAAGCGGGAGACGGCCGCTCCGAAGGAAAAACCACGCCGTCGCAAATGGAAAGGGAAATTGCTTCTCGTCCTGTTGCTCTTGATGATTGGGGCCGGCTATATGGCGACACGTCCGGTCACGTTTTTAGTCATGGGCAGCGATGCCCGGGTCGGAGAATCGTTATCAGGATCACGGACCGACTCGTTACAGCTGATGGAATTCGTGCCACGTTCCCGCACTGTCCAAAACGTCTCGATTCCACGTGACACGTATACGGCGATTCCTTGTGAACCAGAGCGAGAAGGCGATAAAATCACCCATGCGTTCGCCTATGGCGGTGCTGACTGTACCGTTGGAGCGGTAGAGGGATTGACCGAAGCGTCTGTCGACGGTCAAGTCATCATCACGTTCGAAACGTTCATGGAACTGATTGATTTGGTTGGCGGCGTCAACGTGACGGCGACCCACTCGTTCAGTGAGAAAGGCTTCAATCAGACGTATGAATACACGGAAGGTGTCTCGTACGCCATGGACGGAGATATGGCGCTCGCCTATGCTCGTCATCGGAAAACAGATACGGATGGGGCGCGATCGAATCGACAGACCGAGGTCATGTCAGCCGTCGCCGATAAATTGGCCAGTCCAACAGGCTGGACAAAAATCCCGGCAACGTATCGCTTTATGAAAGACGAGATGGGGCTTGAGATGAACCCGTTGCAAATGGCTTCAATCGGAATGACGATGGTGCTACAACCACAGGTGGACAAACTTCAAATCGAAGGGGAAGACGCCTACATCGATAACGTCTATTACTATCAACCGACCGAAGCGAGTGTTCAAGCCGTTCGCGATGCCCTCGACTTAACGATGTGGGGAACTGTTAGATAATTTTGCGAAAAGGGTTTGATTCCATCCCGAAAGAGGAAATTTAATCAAATGAACTACTCTTTTGAGGAGGGAAATTTGAATGAAAGTTTTAGTCATTGGAGCAACAGGAAAGATCGGTAGACGTGTATTGAAAAGTTTAGCGAAAACGCATCAAGTGACCGCTTTAATTCGTTATCCTGAACTACAGGCAGAGTATGAAAAAATGGGTGCGCGTGTGCTCACCGTCGACGTCGAGAAAGAATTGGATAAAGGGATACACGAGGCGACTTCCGGACAGGACGCCGTCATCATCGCAGCAACGGCTGGGGCAGAAGGTTCGAGCAAAGAAATCGAACTGCTGGACCGCAACGTCGCCATGAAAGCTATCGATGTTGCGAAAAAAGAACGGGTCCGCCACGTCGTTTTGCTCAGCGCTTACGGCGCCGATCAACCAGACGCTGCACCAAAAGAACATTTCAACTTCTTGTCTGCTAACAATGCGGCTGACGAGTATATCGAACATAGCGGTTTGAACTACACGATCATTTGCCCAGTGACAATCGTAGATGGTCCAGGGAAAGGCTCGATTGAGGCATCAGAAGATTTGAGTGATGCGAGTGACGCAACGATTTCTGAAACGGACGTCGCGACCATCATCGCCGCCTCGCTCGATAATCGAGGCTTGTACGGACGTCGGATTGAAGTCAAATCAGGCAGTACCCCAATCAACGATGCGCTCGATTTCGACAGTCGTGGAGAAGTGGCGACAGGTGGCAGAACGACGCTCCGTCGACCACAGCGTTAACGAAAAACTGGAGGAGAAGGTGTCTTGATGGAACGAAAACTGTATAAAGATCCGTCGAATCAAATGATTGCTGGTGTTTGTTCGGGACTCGGGAACTACTTAGGTGTCGATGTGACATTGATGCGAATCATCTTCGTCGTTCTCGCCCTATTTGGAGGTCCAGGTCTTCTGATTTATATCGTCCTCGCCATCGTCATGAAAAAACCGCCTTCAGAGTATGAGGCGGAGCAAGACAGTCGCTTTTAACAAAACGTGCTGACCATAGCGGTCAGCACGTTTTTCATTCCATATACAAGGTGTAAGTCGCTTCGAACGACTCGCCTGGTTCGAGCAGTTGCATGTCTTCCTTATGGCGGATGTCTTTCCGGTGCCCTTTATAGTCGGCATGTCCGAACCACGGCTCGAGACAGGCGAACGGGGCGTCGGAATGTGGAGGTGACCAGATGCCGAAGTGGGTGAACTGGGGGGATTCCATGACGATGGCCCGGCCGCTCGGCTGATGCCGGAGCGCCGCGTATTCGATTTGTTCAAAGATAAGGGCGTCCTGGTCGAACAAATGATGCGTCAACGGGATATAACGACGTTCCCCAAGCGGTTGATAAGCACCCGTCAAGTAAGGTCCTTCGAGCAAGAGACGGTCGAGTGTTCGTGTCTCCCCAAAGTCAATCGTATAGTCTTCGAACGTGCCCCCGGCAAACGGAATGTTGAAGGCCGGATGTCCGCCGATGCTGAATGGGAGTACGACATCATCCCGATTGACGACGTGGTACGTCACATTCAACTCTTCGCCGATCAAGCGATAGATGACGTTCAGTTCGAATGAGAACGGATAGTGTTTACGGGTCTCGATCGAATCACGAAGAATGAACCGGACGTGTGTGTCCGAAGCCTCGGCGACCTCGAACAGTTCGTCTCGTGCAAATCCGTGTTGGCTCATCGTGTATGTCAGTCCTTCATATAAGTAGCGGTCGTCAAGCAGCCTTCCGACGAAAGGGAATAGGATTGGGGCTTGCCGCCCCCAATACGTCGGGTCGCCTTGCCAAAGGAGCTCCGTTCCTTCGACTTTCCAACTTGTCATTTCGGCGCCGTGCGCTTTTAGGGTGAGGCTAACTTTCTCATTGTGAAGTTGCAAGATAGTTACTCTCCTTTGAATGATGTGATAAGTTAAGTTTAGGAGTGAACAGTCCACAGAACAAGGGGTAAATCATGCGATTTCATAAACTAGCAATCAGTCTCATCATGGCCGGCCTCATTGGAGGATTGGCTTATAAAGGTTACGACGAGTACAAGACGAGCCAAGCGAGTGAGC
The DNA here is from genome assembly GCF_018618175.1 of Exiguobacterium sp. s50. Classification (NCBI taxonomy): domain Bacteria; kingdom Bacillati; phylum Bacillota; class Bacilli; order Caryophanales; genus Exiguobacterium; species Exiguobacterium sp. s50. Next base: position 109,957 of record NZ_JACSLP010000007.1, on the reverse strand, counting down.
CGACGGTCGAAGTCGCCACGGACGACGGCGTGCTCGGTGGTCTTGAAGTCGGACAGCGGGCGCCACAGTTCGAGCTCGAGACGACGGAGGGGCAGCCGGTGTCCCTCGCCGACTATGAAGGGCAACAAGTCATCCTGAACTTTTGGGCGACGTGGTGTCCACCGTGTCGGGAAGAGTTGCCAGAGTTGATTGAATTCGGCGAAGATACAGGCATCCCTGTGCTCGGAGTGAATGCGACGAAAAACGAGCGGCTCGGTAAACGAGACGTCGATGCGTTTTTACAGGAAGTGCCGGTCAGTTTCCCGATCCTATTGGACGAGACGGGGACGGTGGAGAAGACGTATCGTGTCGTCGCGCTCCCGACCACCTACGTAATTGGGCCAGACGGCATCATCACGGCCAAACAAGTCGGACCAGTCGATTTCGACTGGCTGCATGACCGAACGAAATGAACGGACAAAGACAGACTGGAAAGAAACCGGTCTGTCTTTGTCTACTTTTTATAATGTTGTTTAATCAGCGCATCGAAATTGGGTGTCATGTCTTCTTCGAGATAGTAATGGTGGTTATCTCGAATGATGGTATCGCCAACACGTGCTTCTGATGGCAAGAATCGTCTTGGGATAAAGCTCGAGCCGTTGTTCCAACGTAACACGGCATACTTCCCTTCGACCCGCACCAACGTGCCATACTTGATCATGCCTCTTCCTCCTCAACGAACAGCTTTCTGTCTCTTTTATTCTTATAGAGTGTATTCCCACATTCCACAAAACCTACACATATTTGCGCAAGGCTAGACAAGCAAAAGTAAAAACAGAAGCGTGACAGAATTGTGAAGAAACTTTGAAGAAAACGCTTTCTTTTTGAATTATTTTCTTCTATAATGAAGGCACGGGGTGATTATGACGAATTTGTGAACAATGGGGGTATGGTCAATGTTTTCATCAGCTATGATTGGGTTGCTCGCTGTCACCGGCGTGACCATTTATGGGATTGACCGTATGTTCACGGTCCGTTCAGAACGCGTCACAAAGAAATAGGTCTACATAATAGGGGGGAATCGCAACGTCTTGGGGAGACGTTGCGATTTTTTTGTGTCAATAATCTTGTTGCCGCGACTCGCGATCTTTTGCTTTTTGCTCGACGTGCTTCCGATTACGTTCATGGACGCGCTGGAAGAAAGCGTGTTCGGGCCAATGCGGAGACCAGACGCGTTCTTCTGGCAAGGCGAGGATATATTCTTCGGCGGCGCTCAGTCGCTCCATCATTTTGCTACGGTCGTCACACAAGTCGCCGTGGCCAGGAATGAGCCACCGAATCTCATACTCGTAAATGGCAGCTTGAAGTTTCTGCAACGACGTCAAATACGCCTCGGCATCGTGTTCGATGAACGGGGGCTCGATATTGGAGGCATAATCGCCACACACGAGCAGACGTAACGGCTCGACGATTAAAGACATGTGGGTCGACTCGTGACCAGGCGTCAATAAGAACGTGATGGGCGTAGAGCCGAGGGCGAGGGTACCATCTTCCGAAATCATAATATCAACAGCAGGTTTGATGATGGGACGATCGATGTAATACTGTTCGTAGAACGATTGAATCTCATCGAGCTGAGAACTCGCATCCGTCTCGACGAACGCTTGAGACGCGATGACGGTGGCATCGGGGAACGCATAAGCCCCGATGATATGGTCATAGTGCTGATGCGTATAGATGACATACAGCTTTTTCCCCCGGCGTCGTAATTCGACGTCCCGGCGAATCGTGGCGATTTCTTCGGGCAACCAGGTCGGATCAATCACAATCAAGCTTTCGTTCGTCTCAATTAACGTCGAAGTCGTGCGCATCAAAGCACTCTCGTATACGGTGAACGGTTGAAGACGTACTTGAATCACAGGAATCCCTCCTTCTTGTCTTCCATCCTTTTCCCGAATTAACGTCATTTAAGCGTTGTTGAATTCGGTGCTATTATGCTGAAAAACAAAAAAAGCAGAACGTCGAATGACGTTCTGCTTTTTGCACGGGACACCGTGCGGTTATGTGTGCGAGCAAATTCTCGCGTATATGTCGGTAATTGGAGCGGGTGAAGAGAATCGAACTCTCGTCATCAGCTTGGAAGGCTGAGGTTTTACCATTAAACTACACCCGCACATGAAATTTTAAAATGGAGCGGGTGAAGAGAATCGAACTCTCGTCATCAGCTTGGAAGGCTGAGGTTTTACCATTAAACTACACCCGCGAAACGCTTAACGTTACGGTAATATAATAGCACAGGATTTTAGCTTTGCAAACCCTTTTTTGAAAAAACATTGGTTGTTGCGGCTAGGTCGTCTTGCTAAGATAATAGAGGAGAGGAGTGGATGGGGCATGAGTGAGCGTAAATCCTATTTACAGATGATGAGCGAAGGGTTTCGGATGATGAAACAATCCAAACAACTCAACCACGAGACGAAGCTTCGCCAATGGATGTTCTCGATTAATCGCGAGTCGGACTGGCAGGTGATTCTTCGAACGGAACGATTGAAATGGATCGGCCCGGCGACGAATGAGTTCATCGTCGAACCGCTATCCGTTCAAATTGGGGCACTTCAGCTCACGCGTCATCTCGAAACGAACGAAGTACGTTTGAAGATCGAGGAAGAATGGGGAATTGAAAGTAAGGTCGTCTGTGACGACAAGGAGTGGGAACGATTCGTCGCGTCGCTCAAACAATTGAAGGGGGAGTAGTCGTGAGTCGAGAAAGGCTATATCGGATTGAAGCGGAAGCTCGGGGCAGTGCCTGGCGAGCCCGTGTATTGACCGGCATCCAACGATTCCGCTTTTTTAAAGGGGAATTGCTCGCACCGACTGAACGTCCTTATGTCGTCTTGAGCATCTCACAAGACAAGCAGGCACTCCCCGATTTGATTGAGACGGATATGGGAGTGTTGCTCATCCATGAACGAATCGGTCCAATTTTTATGAACCTATGCCCATACGATATTCAGCTTGTTCGAGTCGAGTTGCACACGAGCACCGGGAAGACGGATCAATATTGCGCGCTCAACGTATTGCGTCGCTTCGAGATTGAGCATCTCGAAGATTCAGGCGAATATCGACCGTTAGACCCGGACCGACTCTATTTTTTATCACATCAAACCGTAAGATTGAACTTATTCGGGCACATGATTGCCCAAGACCAAAACAGTCAACGTCTTTACGTGACCGAGCGCCTCAAATATGCGCTCCAAGCGAAGATGGTGACAGGTCTAGCATTTAAGAAGACGAAGGAGCAAACAGCATGAAGGAATACGAGATTGACGGTTGGATCCGTCTATCCTACCCAGAACACTTTGAATACAATGAAGAAGAAGACCATGTCAGCTTTTATTCGGTAGAAGCCGACGCCCAAGGGACGCTTCAGATGTCCATCTATGAAGCCGAGGAAGAGCAAGCGCCGAGCGACGCGGCTCTCCAAGAGTTGAACACATTTTTAGGCGAGTTCCCGATTGACGTCAAAGTCGCCCCGAGCGTCACGACGGAGGCAGGCGGTATGACGACGGCCTATGCGAGCGGAATCGAGGACGGGATGCATCTCGACGTCTGGTCACTCACAGACGGGAAACGACTCCTGTTTTTGACGTACGTCGCCGATGAAGTGACGAATGAAAAAGTAGAGATTGAATCGATTATCGACTCCATTGAATGGACATAACAAGAGACACGCGCCAAAGTCGGCTGCGTGTCTCTTTGTGTCTTACTGGAATTTTGGAACTTCGAAGTAAAGCGTGTAGGCGTCGAGCTGTTGATACATGTTGTAGATGTTGGCGGTTTGTTTCGTCGCCCAAGCGATATCCGTGGCATATTGCATCGTCCCAGGATTTGATGGATTAAAGCGCATTTTATAGAGCGTGTTCTGTTTCCGGCTCGGGTTGTTAATATACGAATCCCCGATGAACTTGGCACCGCCGATGATGGCGGCTTCCGGTGTGAACCAACCTTCTTTATAAGCGCGCTCAGCCCCTTTGACGTGGGCGTTCCCGTCAATCGCACCGATTCCGTACATATTGTAGACGGTCTTCGGTGTGACGGCCTTGCCGTCGACGCTCGAGACAACTGTCCCGGTGGCGAGGGCGGACGTCCCATGACCGGTTTCAAGCAATGCATGCGACAATAGGTAAATTTCGTTGACGTTGTGCGTACGTGACGCATCGATGAACGCTTGACCGCGTCCATCTAAAATCCCTTTACCGACGAGCGACTTGTTCAAGACCGGCGCCGTCAAATCGGCCCCCTTCGACAAATCGAGGAACTGGAAATATTCCCGTGACGTCGTGGCGAACGAAGACGGTGACACGTGACGTGTGATTTCCTCATCCGTCGCAAGACGCCAAGACCGGTCATAGACGCGAATGTTGTATCCACTCGGGCGATAGTAGCTGATTGTGTAATATTGACCGAGCTCACCAGTGATGCTCACCGTCTCACCTGGGTTGAGCACCCCGAACGAGTGAGCTGTCATAGAAGCGTCTTTCAATACCTTGACATTACCAGCGACGTTGGCGGCGCTGACGTATCCGGTCAGTAGACCCGATTTTACTTTATACCAAGTCGTCGAACCGACTTTTTGTGTGCCGAGGTACTCAAGTTTCGTATTCGTCGACAAGCCGCCCAAGTTTGCTGCGGCTGTTGAAGCGGTTGCCTTCAAATATTGGAATGAAGTCGTCATGAGTTCCGTCGAACTGATCGTCCCTGTCGTGGCGGTCGGTGTCGCGCGAGTGATATACGCTTTCGGTACATAGGCGTTCGCAGCCCGGAAGGCGTCCGACTGGGCGAACACGTTGCGTTGCGTCGTCACCATCGATGCGAGCGTGTATGGATAGGCCGTTTCGGTGATGACCATTTCCTTACTGCCGGCGACAGGCGGTGTGTACGATTTCGTATACGTGAGGGAGATGTACCCTTTCACGAGCGAGCCGTTGACGAGATATGAGATGACCCCCCAGTCGCTACCGACGATTGGCTTCACTTTGACGACCGTCCCGTTCGCGAGCGTCCCGATGACGGCGCCATCAACTGCTTTATTGCGCACGTTCAGCGTCCCGTTGTTCGCGACGACGACCTCGACTTCACGTTCTGATTCGAGCTGTTCTTCTGGCACTGGCGGCTTGTCCGCAAAGTAACTCGCGGTCGCATAGCCCGTGAGCGAGCCGTACTTGATTTTATACAACGAGCTGGTCAATCCGGCCTCAGAAATTTGCTGAACTTTTGTCCCTGTCGGAATGACTGCGATTTTTGTTTTCGGTGATGCCGACCGGTCATAGAGGACGACTCGTTGCGTCGTGTAGTAATCTGTCACGACAATCACCTCCGGTTTTTCGACTGAGAAGTGACGTGAAGCGGCATAACCGGTTTTCCCGTCATAGCGGACTTTGAACCATGAGCTCGATAATCCGCTTTGAGAGATTTGTTCGATTTTCGCACCGAATGGAATCGTATCGATTTTCGTTGCGCCCGAGGCGGACGAACTGTACATCGCTACGTTCCGAATCGCGTAATAAGGCTTGATGACAATCACTTCTGGTGGTGTCGTCGAGAAATTGCGAGCGGCGGCATAGCCGGTGACACCGTCATACTCGATTTTAAACCATGAGCTCGCGAGTCCAGCATCCGACACTTGTGTCACTTTACTGCCGGCGCGGATGGTCCGGAGACGATCTGCACCCGAGGCAGACGATTTATACAAGACGAGATCGCGAGCGGCGTAATAAGGCGTTCGTACGACGACTTCCGGCTTCGTCTTCGAGAAGTTACGGGCTGCGGCATAGCCGGTGACGCCATTGTAACGAATCTTGAACCAGGACGAACTGAGTCCTGCCATTGCGATTTGTTCGACTTGGGCCCCCGAAGGGATGGTCGCGATCTTCGTCGCGCCTGAGGCCGAACTGTTATAAAGGGCGACGTTTGTGATTGAAAAATAAGGCGTCGTCGTTTCAGGCGTCGACGTATCTGGAGTCAATAGTGACGTCGAGAAGTTACGGGATGGAGCGTAGCCGATTTTCGTGCCATATTGGATTTTAAACCATGAGCCGGTCGCGCCGAGTGAGGCGAGATGCGTCACTTTGGCACCAGCCGGAATCGTCGCGAGTTTCGTCGCGCCCGAACCGGTCGAGTTGTATAGCACCGCTGTCTTGTTCGCGTAATATGGTGTTTCGACAGGAGCCGACGGCGTAAAGTATCGAGCTACGACGTAACCGGTGTACTTGCCGTACATCACTTTCATCCATGAACCGGTTGCGCCATGCGAAGAGATATAAGTGACGGTCGCGCCTTTCGGGATGGTCGTCAAGACGGTGGCAGACGTCGATGTCGATGAGCGCAAGTTGACGTTCGCATCAGCCTTGTAAGCAGACGTCGCCGTCGTCGAGGCGGTCGTCGCCGTTTTCGTGACGGTCGATTTGAGTGTCAAATAAGTCGACGATACGTAGCGCTTTTCGCCTTCGAATTCAATTTGAGCCCAGTTGTCGTTCGTCGTATACACTTGAACGGTTTCGCCTTCGGTCAATTTCCCGACAATATCCGAAGTGGTAGATGTGGCGGAACGAACATTTAAAATCGATGTATTCACTGTTCCTTCGTATGTTGCTGCATATGAATGAGCGGGGACGAGCGTACTCAACACCGTGCTAGAGATGAGGACGGCCGTGCTCAATCGTGTGATCGTTGGCTTCAATGTGTTACCCCTTTCGGTGAATACGTATCAAAATATGAGTATTCTTTTAGTGTGCGGTCTAAGTATAGCGCACTTAAAAATTGGAAAGAAGAATCTAAATTACAAAAAAGGTAAATGAATTAGAATCCTATTGTATGATTTTGGTAAACAAAAAGAACCTCCTAGGAAATGGAGGTTCTTTTTGCGATTCGTATCGTTTGATGCATCCAGTCGCCGATGTCCGTCCAGATGTCTTGGCGTTGGCGCTCACGAAGCACTTCGTGGCGAGCCTGATCATAAGACAGGACGGTCAATTCGATGTCGGCGGCCTGATGTTTGCGGACGATTCCGGAGAGTCCTTCTCCGTCATGTACGACGGGGTCATCGGCACCTACGACGAACAAAATTGGTAGTGTTTTCGGATGTTCTTGTATCCGGGCGGCAGAGGTCACATCGAGTGACGCTTTTGCTACCTCGTGTAAATATCCGAGCGTCGGAATCCCACCACAGTCCGGGTCGTTCATATAGGCGATCACTTCCTCGGGGACACTAGAAATCCAATCGCTCTCGGTCGTGGCGGGTAAGAATTTCAAGTTATATCGTCCGAACAACAAGCGTTCGAATAAACGGGATTCATGGGTGCTCCCTTTAAACCGAATGGCCAAATCGATCGCATACAGTCCGGCACGTCCAATCAATCCAGAATGCGGGGGCGGGGAAACGGCGATGACACCCGCCAATCGATGACCTAACTGTTGACCGAGTCGACGCGCGAGCAACGAGCCAAAACTATGGCCGAGGACGACGGTCGGCAATTCATCTTGATAGTGATCGAGGAGCGAGATGGCGTCGTCGACCATTTGATCAAATCCTTCGTGTGGAGATAGATGAGCGTAAGTGGACTGGGTTCGGGCCAAAGAACCGGCGCCGCGAAGGTCGCACAAAAACACATTAAAACCAATTTCTGACAAAAAATTAGCGAATTCGACATAACGTTGATGATGTTCAAGCATCCCATGGAAAATGAAACAATTTCCAATCGGTTGTCTGGCCTTGACGTGCAATAGTTGTGTCCGGTATCCGTCCGCATACGTATGTTCCGTGACGTCCATCCCTATCCCTCCGTTGTCTTGATTAGAATAAGCCAATCGCTTTCCCAGTCTCATCAATCCCCATATTCAAGGCGGCCGGTTGTTTCGGCAGACCCGGCATCGTCAAGACGTTACCTGTCAAGGCGACGAGGAAGCCAGCGCCGACCGACGGTTTCAACTCTCGCACCGTCACGGTGAAGCCGTGTTGGTATCCGAGTTTCGTCGGGTCATCCGAGAGCGAGAACGGCGTCTTCGCCATACAAATCGGCAAGCTCTGCCAGCCGTTCGCTTCGATTTGTGCCATCTGTTTTTTCGCGGTTGCGGTAAAGGTGACGTCGGCCGCTCCATACACTTCACGGGCGATCGTCAAAATTTTCTGTTCGATGGAATCGGTTAACGCATAGAGCGGGGTAAACGAACTCTCATTCGACTCAATCGTGTCGATGACGGCCTCGGCGAGGGCACGACCGCCTTGTCCACCATTCGACCACACTTCACTGAGCGCCACTCGAATGTGGTTCGCTTCACACCAATCGAGGACGGCCGCCAACTCTTCGGCTGTATCCGAATTGAATCGATTGAGGGCGACGACGGTCGGCAAACCGAGTTTCCCCATCGTCTCGACATGTTTGGCGAGAAGTTTTAACCCGTTTCCGACAGCTCCGACGTTCTCGACGTGGAGTTGGTCTTTGGCGACACCGCCATGCATTTTCAAAGCACGGACTGTTGCCACGAGAACGACGGCGTCCGGGTTCAATTTTCCGATGCGTGACTTGATATGACAGAATTTCTCGGCGCCAAGATCGGCTCCGAAACCAGCTTCGGTGACGACATATTCACCGAGCTTGAGCGCGGTTTTCGTCGCAATCAATGAGTTGCATCCGTGCGCGATATTGGCGAACGGACCACCATGAACGAGGGCTGGTGTCTGTTCAAGTGTTTGCACCAAGTTCGGCTTGAACGCTTCTTTCAATAGCAGTGTCGCGGCACCGGCCGCACCGATTTGTTCGGCCGTGATCGGCTCATTGTCCCGATCGTATGCGACGACGATTCGCTTGATGCGTGTCTCGAGGTCAGTCAACGAATCGGCGAGACAGAGGATGGCCATGATTTCAGACGCGACCGTGATATCAAAGCCGTCTTCACGAGGTACGCCATGGGCACTGCCGCCAAGGCCAATCGTCACGTGACGGAGCGCCCGGTCATTCAAGTCGAGCACACGTTTCCAGACGATTTTCCGGACATCGATGCCAAGGTCGTTCCCTTGATGGAGATGATTGTCGAGCATGGCGCTAATCGTGTTGTGGGCCGCGGTGATAGCGTGCATGTCGCCTGTAAAGTGAAGGTTGATGTCTTCCATCGGCAACACTTGGCTGAATCCTCCGCCGGCGGCACCGCCTTTTAAGCCCATTGTCGGCCCGAGCGACGGTTCTCGCAAACAGACGATCGCTTGTTTGTCGAGTTGGTTGAGCGCTTGGCCGAGCCCGACGGTCACGGTCGACTTTCCTTCACCGGCTGGAGTCGGATTGATTGCCGTGACGAGAATGAGCTTCCCGTCTTCGCGAGTCGCCATCCGATCGATGACGTCGAAGGATAACTTGGCTTTATATTTCCCGTATAGGTCGAGGTCATCTTCTTGTAAACCGAGCTTTTCCGCAATCTCTTTGACGGGCAACATCTCGGCTTGTTGGGCAATCGTTAGGTCGGATAACGGTTTAATCGTCGTCATGTATAAAATCCCTCCACTTTCGAACATTGTAATCGGTTTATTTCATTTCATTCGTGAATCGACTTAGAATCAAGGTTTAATTCTTCATTCAGGAAGACTCGTTCGTGTTGTCATTGAGTTTATCATAACGCATCGTCTCGTATAATTCACCCATTGAGTGCAATATATTCCACCCTTTCCGTCAAATGTATCCGTTTTCATTTTGGTTATTTGAAGGTAAGTTGATAGTGGAGGCGATGAACATGACAGAAACACCAAAACAACACAAGCGAAGACGAAATTGGAAGAAACCAGCGAGTTTTATCGCATTCGTCGGTCCGGCCTTTTTGGCGTTTGTGGCGATTGTGCTCATACCGTTCATAAACGGGATTTATTACAGCTTCACGGATTGGAACGGTGTGACGGGTCAGTTGAACGTAGTCGGGTGGGACAACTATCAGCGGATTCTATTCGAGGATGAACAGTTCCGCGCCTCGTTCTGGATTACGACGAAATACACGATTGTGGCCGTCATCTTGACGAACATCGTCGGTTTCTTACTGGCCTTACTGTTGACGATGAACATTAAGACACGCAATATCCTGCGCACCGTCTTTTTCATGCCAAACTTGATTGGCGGGCTCATTCTCGGATTCATTTGGCAGTTTATCTATGTGAAGGGCTTTGAATCAATTGGGGCACTGACCGGATGGAGTTTGTTCGAACTGCCGTGGCTCGGTGACGCCCAGACAGCCTTTTGGGGCATCGTCATCGTCGCCATCTGGCAAGGCGGAGGCTACGTCATGGTCATCTACATCGCAGCGCTTCAAAACGTGCCGACGGATTTGCTGGAAGCGGCCAAAATCGATGGGGCAAATCGATTGAAGATGTTGCGTCACATCACGTTACCGATGATTATGCCGTCGATCACCATCTGTCTGTTTTTGACGATCTCCTGGTCGTTCAAAGTGTTCGACACGAACTTGTCGCTCACGAACGGTGGCCCATTCAAATCGACAGAGATGCTCGCCTTGAACATCTATACAGAATCATTCGTGAATAATAATTACGGGCTCGGCTCGGCGAAAGCGGTCATCTTCTTCCTTGTCGTCGCGGCGATTACCGTCACTCAAGTCTACTTGACGAAAAAGCGGGAGGTGGAGGCATGACGACAGAAAAAATTGAACGCATCGAAGCGAAGGTCGATTCATCTCCCCAGCGATTGCTACCGCAAAAACCGCTGCGGGCGGGTGGATATACGGCCGGTCTCGGTCTCGTCGAACTGGTGGCGATTCTACTTGGACTGTTATATCTCGTCCCGTTCTATTACGTCATCGTCAACTCGTTCAAATCAATTGCCGAGATTTACACGAACACGTCTGCCTTGCCGAGCGTCTGGCTCGCGTCGAACTATACAGAAGCCTGGGAGGCGATGAACTACGAACGCGTCTTCTTGAACTCGCTTCTCATCACGGCCGGGGCGAACCTTCTCATCGTGCTGTTCACCTCGATGGCGGCCTGGAAGCTCGTCCGGACAAAACATTGGATTTCGACCGTCATCTTCTTCTTGTTCGTCGCGGCGATGGTCATCCCGTTTCAGTCAATCATGATTCCGCTCGTGAAAGTGTCGAGCCTGCTCGGTCTTTTAAACAGTCATTGGGGACTGATGGTCATGTATCTCGGCTTCGGGTCTGGTATTTCGGTATTCTTATATCATGGCTTCATGAAGTCGATTCCGGAAGAGATTGAAGAAGCGGCCATCATTGACGGCTGTTCGACGTGGGGCGTGTTTTGGCGAATTGTCTTCCCGCTCCTCAAACCAATCACGGTGACAATCGTCATCTTGAACAGCCTTTGGATTTGGAATGACTTTCTCTTACCTTCACTTGTCCTCCGAGACATCGAGCTGCGGACGATTCCGCTCGCGACGTTCTATTTCTTCGGACAATATACAAAACAATGGGATTTGGCACTTGCTGGTTTAGTCCTTGGGATCGTTCCGCTCCTCGTCTTTTTCTTCGGTATGCAAAAGCATATTATCAAAGGGATCACGAGCGGCTCGATCAAATAACCCTGCCCAAGGGATCTCCCCCGTCCGCTACACGGGGGAGAATTTTTTTTTGGAAAAGTGGTTGACATTCGTCTGAATATTGATAATAATTGGGTCAATTCAATTGTGAACGACATTGAAAGGACGAGTACACAGAAGACGTAAGCAAAGCGAGCCGGGGAAGGTGAGAGCCCGGACTGAAATCTCTGTCGAAGAACCTCCTGGAGTCGCTACCCGAACGCTTTGCAAGTAGACGTAGCCGGACTGTTCCCCGTTATCGGAACTACGAGATGTTCGTCTCGAAAAAGTGAGTAGATTCGTCTACTAATTTGGGTGGCACCGCGGAGCTTGAAGCCTTCCGTCCCATAGTCCATGGGATTGGAGGGCTTTTTTCTATTGCTCCATCCCGAAATCCCACAATTGGAGGAAGAAAACATGACAACAACAGCAATGAGCAAGATGAAGGAAAAACAACAGGCGATTACAGTAGTGAAGGCGACATTCGAAGACAAGTTCAGCACGGCGCTCGGACTCACACAAGTTCAGGCCCCACTGTTCGTCACATCGGCGAGCGGTGTCAACGACCACTTGAACGGTGTCGAACGCATCATCCAGTTCGATACGCAGTATCCAGGGCATGAACTCGAAATCGTTCAGTCGCTCGCGAAGTGGAAACGTGAAGCGCTCGGCCGCTACGGATTCGAAGTCGGTGAAGGGTTGTACACACAGATGCGCGCCATCCGTCGGGATGAAGAACTCGACGCGACACACTCACTCCACGTCGATCAATGGGACTGGGAACGTGTCATCGCTCGGGAACACCGGACGACGGAGTACTTGAAGGCGACGGTCGAAACGATTTACGCGGCACTCCGCGAGACGGAACAGACGGTCGAAACGATGTACGGAATTGAGGCGATCTTGCCAGAGTCGATTCACTTCTTGACGAGCCAAGAGTTAGAAGACCTTTACCCGGATCTTACACCAAAAGAGCGTGAGCACGCGATTTGTAAAGCGTACGGTGCGGTCTTCCTCTCGCAAATCGGCGGCGCACTCGCTTCGGGCGATAAGCACGACGGTCGCGCGGCTGACTATGACGACTGGTCGCTCAACGGCGATATCCTCGTCTGGCACCCGGAACTCGAATCGGCGTTCGAACTGTCATCGATGGGAATTCGTGTCGACGAGACAGCGCTTGCCGAGCAGTTGGTGACAGCCGGAGCTGAAGACAAACGCAAGTACCCGTTCCACCAAGCGGTCCTCGAAGGACGTCTCCCGCTTACAATCGGGGGCGGCATCGGGCAATCGCGTGTCGCCATGTATTTGCTTCGTGCTCGTCACATCGGTGAAGTCCAATCTTCGGTCTGGCCGAGTGAGATGATCACAGCATGTGAAGAAGCTGGAATCAGCCTGTTGTAATTATATAGAAGAAACTAAAACCAGGACTTTCTTTTCAATAAGAAAGTCCTGGTTTTCTGTGCAACATTTTCCACCCTACACGTCAATTTTGACACCTACATAATGGAAGCGTTTTCATCTAAAGTTAGGGTGTACCGAATGATGAAGGATTGTCGACTCTATACTTAGGAGGAAGCGAAATGAAACGTAAATGGAGATTATCAACTGCCGTCATGACGGCAGGGATGGTATTGACACTTGCGGCCTGTGGCGGCGGGTCGCTTACGGAAGATGAAGGATCGAACGATGCGAACGCAGATAACGGGGACAAGCAAGACGTCACGTTGAACGTCTTCCAGTTCAAAGCGGAAATCGCCAAAGATCTTGAAGCGATGGCGAAACAATACGAGGAAGAGACGGGCGTCAAAGTGACCGTTCAAACAGTCGGCGGCGGAGCCGATTACGGCGCTGCGCTCAAGTCACAGTTCGCGTCAGGCAACGAGCCGGACATCTTCAATAACGGCGGGTTCACCGAAGCTCAGACATGGAAAGACAAATTGGAAGATTTGTCAGGCGAGAAGTGGGTCGGGGATTTGACGGAAGTGGCCAAGGAACCGATGACGATGGACGGAAAACTGTACGGGATGCCGATGAACTTGGAAGGATACGGCTTCATCTACAACAAGGAGCTGTTCGAGAAGGCGGGCATCAGTGAGTTGCCGAAGACGTTGTCTGAGTTGACGGATGCGGCTGAGAAGTTGGATAAAGCAGGCATCACACCGTTCTCGGTCGGTTATGCCGAGTTTTGGATTCTCGGAATTCACTTGCTCAACATTCCGATGGCGCAACAAGACGACCCGGATGCGTTCATCCAGGCACTCAACGAGAATAAAGAAAAATTTGAGGACAATGAGCAGTTCCAACAATTCTTGAAACTGTTTGACCTCACCATCAAATACGGCAATAAGAACCCGCTCACGACGGACTATAACACGCAAGTCACACAGTTCGCTCAAGGTGAGACGGCAATACTTCAGCAAGGGAACTGGGCGCAACAGATGATTCTCGACGTGAATCCGGACATTGAGATGGGCTTCGTCCCAATCCCAATCAACGATGACAAAGAGAAGATGGATCGTCTCCCGGTCGGCGTCCCGAACAACTGGGTCGTCAATAAAAACTCGAAGTATAAAGAAGAAGCGAAAGACTTCCTCGAATGGATGGCGACATCTGATACAGGTAAAGATTACATGGTCAACAAATTCAAATTCATTCCGGCGTTCAAGTCGATCGAAGCGAACGACCTCGGTCCGCTTGCTGACGACATCTTGGCTTATTCGAACGAAGGCAAGACGATTTCATGGAACTGGTTCAAGTATCCGGATGGCGCGGTCAACGAGTACGGCGCGTTGATGCAAGCGTACGTCGGTGGTCAAAAGACCGGAGACGAGATGCTCCAAGACTTCACAAAAGTATGGGCCGATAAGGCAAAATAACAGCAACACAAGCAGCGAAATGACCCCTTCGCCGCTTGTGTTTTTTTTATGAAGAAACCGTCACACGAATCCCATAAAAACGACACACATACCCCCGTGGGTTTTCGTACAATATGTTCTGTAAGCGATTCATCAAGAGGAGGGGTTATGAGACGACTAAGCTGGTTACTCGCTTTATGGTTCTTCTCACCGATAGCTGTTCAAGCGGACACAGAACCGGTGTTGCTCGAAGAACCGATTGTGATTCAATCGAACGAAACGTTCAACGGTGCAGGAAAACGGTTCATCAGTTGTGAACGACCCGCTTTCCAACTCGAAGGAATCGGGGCCGTGCTCGAGAACGTCGAGATCGAACAGTGCGAACGGACGACTGTACCCGCGGTGCTCGTCGAGGGGCTGGGCAACCAAGTCATCGATGCGAGAATCGAAGCAGCCGGGACCGGGATTGCCGTCAGGGACAGTCACGGGGTCCGGTTGATTCGACCGAACGTGACCGGGACAGGTCGGGGAGAAGGCATCTCCGTACATAATAGTGAAGCGACGGTGATTAAAGGTGCCATCATCGACCATGCCCGAGACGGGATTTACATCGAAGACGGGAGCGGATATGAATTGGTTCGGCCACTCGTTATGAACTCACGGTACGGCATTCATCTCATGTTCCCGACGGACGTTTCAATCACCTCACCCATCCTGCACCATAACGAAACCGGCGCGATGGTGATGGGAACCGAGCGCGTCAGCATCGAAAATGGACAAATTCATGACCAGACAGGTGCGACGGGGATGGGGCTCATGCTGTTCGAGGCGGTCGAGACGACCGTTCGTGCGAATGCAATTCATGGGAACCGCGTGGGGATTTACGCCGAGAAATCGGAGTGGACGGCAATCCATCATAACGGAGTGAACGGAAATGATATCGCGTTGCGGTTGCAGCGGGCTACCGGGATGACCCTGGTCGGGAATGATTTGACACATAATCGCTATCCGGTCATATCGTTCAAAGCGGCTGACAACGTGATTGCCGGCAACAGATGGGGTGGGCTGACGCTTGATTTGACCGAGGACGGACAGAGCGAGATTCCGTATCGGGCTGACCCGTATTTGTTTTTGCTCGCCGATTCGTATGAAGCGTTTGAATTATTGTACGGGGCCCCCGGGCTGACCGTACTCGAGCGTGTCCTCAGAAGTCCCGATGAGGTCACGCTCATTGACACGGCGCCACTTGTGACGAATTTCAAGTTTACTTGGCAAGGAACAGTCGGGGCGACCGTGTTAAGTGGATTATTGATGTTATTATGGCGATTTGGGAGGAAACAAGATGATTACTTATAAGAAGATGGCAGGATTACTTACCGTATCTGGATTGACACTCGCGCTAGGGGCGTGTTCAAGTGCGGCAGCGGAACCGTTCGACATCAAATGGGGCGAGACCGAATGTGAAGTGTGCAACATGAAAATCATGGACGAACAGTTCGCTGCCGAGGCAATCATGGACAACGGAAAAGGCTATGCGTTCGATGACATCGGTTGTTTGATGCGGGACTGGTATCCGGAACAGACCGAGGAAGACATTGCGGCCATGTACGTCAAAGACTATAACACGAAAGAATGGGTCGATCTCGAGGAAGGAACGTTCGTCCACGATAAGATGTCGAAGACGCCGATGGCATACAATATTGTCTCGTTCGCAAAAAAAGCGGACGCTGAGGCATATGCGGATAAGAACGGCGGAACGGTCATGGACCTCGACGACTTGAAAGAGCATTCATGGGAACGTGGTGAGATGAACCAACATAAAAAAATGAACACGGGTGATGACAACAAGATGAGTGACAGTGATTCATCAGAAGGCCACGGACAGTAAATGATGCTCTGGCGGATCGAGTGGTCGCGCACGTTGCGTCAAAAAGAGAGTTACGTCTTCCTGTTCACTTGGATGGTGACGCTCGTCTTGCTCGGTGGTCTTGGACAAGCACTGCCGATGGCGTCTGCCTACACGAACGTCAACGCGTCACTGCTCACGATTATCGGTCTCGTCTTGCCGCTGTTCGTCATGTTGACGACGGCACTCCAATGGGGAGGAGAGCGGGAGTCAAAACGGTTGCGCCTCTTGACGACGTACCCGCTATCGATGTTTCGTCTCATTTGGATGCGATACAGCGCTTTTCTCGCGACGCAAGCTTTGATCGTGACGCTCGCCTATGCACTCGCCTCATTCGTCGTATCGATGCCCCTCACCACATGGTTCGTCTTATGGACCTATTCAATCGGACTCATCGCGTATGGGGCGGCGCTCGGGACGTTCGTTGGCGTTATCGGTCGAAATCGACTTCAAGCCGTCCTTCTGTCTTTCCTCATCTGGATCGTCATGATTTTATTGTGGCCAACGATACTCGTGAGTGTCATTGCTTGGATGCCGTATGGGATTCAGGCGGAAGCGATGATCGGTGCTTTGTTCTTGAACGGATTTGAACTGTTGCGTGTCTGGGTGAGCGCGGTTTTAGCAGCACCTGATTTGTTCGGCGCCATCTATGAGACGTTTATTGATTGGCTCGATGGATCAATCGGCACGGCCGTCGTCGGTTTTACAATCGCAACGGTTATTCTTTGGATGCTATCCGCTTCAGCCTGGTGGTTACGACGGGAGGGTCGACATGATTCAGCTTAAGAAAGTAGGGAAACGTTACGGCGAGTCATGGGCGCTCCATCCGCTCGACGGAACGATAGTAGCGGGTCACATCGTGGCTTTGTGCGGCAGCAATGGGGCAGGTAAATCGACGCTGTTGAATCTCATGAACGGCACGATCACCCCAAGCGTCGGGAGCGTGTCGTTGAACGGTCGAACGATTGGTGACGGGAAAGCGTACCATCAGACGTTCGGTTACATGCCAGACGATTTTGCGTTCGACCCGTCTTGGACCGTCGGTGAGACGTACGCCTATTACGCCTTATGGCAAGGTGTGAAGCCGGACAAGGTACTGTTGAAGCGAGTCGGTCTCGATGAACTAAGGCATCGTCACGTTGGGAAGCTATCGAAAGGGATGCGACAACGGCTCTTGCTCGCGCAGGCGCTCGTAACCAAACCAGACATCCTACTCCTCGACGAACCGACGAACGGACTCGACCCAACATGGATGCATCTGCTCGGCGGTCTGTTACGGGATGAAGCGGCGCGTGGAGCGACAATCGTCTGTTCGACACATCAGCTCGACGTCGCAGCGATGCTTGCTGACGAAGTGTGGATGCTCAAGGACGGTCGGGTCGCCGGTCGCGTTATCGTAACGGACGAAACGGAGGCCTACGCTGAGATTAAACGTTTCTTTTTCGAATCGGAAGTTGAGGCTTGTCAAACGGGCGTCGCTCGCACAAAATAATAGACAGTTGAAGTGGTGCTCGGAACCTTCCGGCACCACTATTTTATTGGGGAGATGACAGATATGAGAAAGAATGTCACGGTCGCGTTGTTGTTGGCGACTTTTTTAGCGGCGATTGAAGGGACGGTCGTCTCGGTCGCGACGCCGGTCATCGCGAGCGAGTTGAACGGGGCCGCCCTCGTGAGTTGGGTGTTCGCCGCCTTCTTGCTGTTCACGGCGGTGTCGACACCGATTTATGGAAAAGTGGCCGATTTGTTCGGTCGCAAGCGGGTCCTACTGTTCGGGATCGGTTTGTTCACCCTTGCTTCGCTCTTATGCGGTCTTGCCACATCGATGGAGCAATTGATTATCTTTCGGGCGCTCCAAGGACTTGGTGCCGGGGCGGTATTGCCGATTTCGATGACCATCATCGGCGATTTGTATAAGTATGAGGAACGTGGCAAGATTCAAGGCATCTTAAGCGCGGTCTGGGGGGTCTCGGGCGTGCTCGGGCCGGTCATCGGCGGGTTCTTGGTCGAGACGTTGTCTTGGCGCTACGTCTTCCTCTTAAACGTACCGTTCGCACTGTTATCGTTCATCATGATCATTGTCTTCTATAAAGAGACGGTGACCGAGACGACGGAGCGGATTGACGTCAAAGGGGCGCTGTTGTTCGCGTTCGGTACGACGGCATTCTTATATGGACTGATCACGTTCAGCGAAACGAACGTCTGGACACCATCGATCATCGTCAGTGCCGTGTTCAGTGTCGTTCTGCTTACCAGTTTCTTTTTATCAGAGCGGCGTGCGAAAACACCGTTACTACCGCTCGATTTATTGAAACAACCGATTATCGCATCCATCAATGGCGCCGTCTTCTTCGCGGCATGGGTGCTCGTCTCGATGTCGGCCTATATTCCAATCTGGGCCCAGGCCGTACTTGGTAAATCGGCGACGGAAGCCGGATTCATGCTGATGCCGCTCTCGGTCGCTTGGACGTTCACATCGATTATCGGCGGCCGTACACTTGGCGCGGCCTCGCCACGGCGTCGAGCCGTGACAGGAATGAGTCTCTTGTTGATCGGGACAATCATCTTGACGCTGCTCACGCAATCAAGCCCAGATCTGTTCGTCTACCTCGCTGTCGCCATTATCGGCGTCGGGTTCGGCTTGTCGCAGCCGATGTTCATCGTCGTTTTACAGACGGTCGTGTCATATCGTCAACGCGGGACCGCGACGGCGGCAAACTCCTTCTTGAGTACCGTCGGTCAGACGCTCGGTGTCGCCGTATTCGGTGCCGTGTTTAACTTCATCGTCCTGAGTGGCTTCCGTGACGAGCCCGGGTTAAGCGGTGTGTCACTCGAATCGTTCTTCAATCGGAGTATGACCGAGGCGCTAAACGCGACAGTCAGGCTCCAAGGCGAACAACTCATCGCCACAGGATTGAACACCATCTTCATCGGTGCGGCACTTGCCGCATTCATCGCACTGTTGATTGCACTACGTTTACCGGTTAGCCCACCTGAACCTTCACGCGATAACTAAAGACACGGTATGATGGTGAAAAGGAGGCGATCATGTTGAGACGATGGATGTTCATCTTGTCGCTCGTATTTGTTGCCGGTTGTGCCTCGGAATCGACCGAGGCGCCGGAACCTGAACAGGCACCAGTCGAAGAGTCGACCGAAGAAGCACCGTCTGATACGGCACCAGAGCCGGAACCAACTGAGCCGGAAGGCGACGTGTCGACCGGTGCAACCGAATCGATTGTCGAACAGTTAGAGGCACCGTGGTCAATCGCAAAAACCGATGACGGATGGCTCATCTCGGAACGCGGCGGCACGATTGCCGTCATCGATGCGGACGGGAATCTCGACCGACAAGCGGTCGTCTTAGACGAAGACGTGCTTGAAATCGGGGAAGGCGGTCTCCTTGGACTCGCGTTGACCGCAGATTTTGCGACGTCACGCCAACTGTACGCTTATCATACGTACGGGACACCCGGGAACGTCCAAAACCGGGTCGTCGAGTTGACGTGGGATGGCAATCAGTTTGAAGAGACGGCGGTTGTACTCGATGAGATTCCAGGGGCCCAGTTCCATAACGGCGGACGGTTATTGCTCGACGGTGACGTGCTTTGGGTCACGACCGGAGATGCGCTCGTGCCGGAACTGGCTCAAGACGAGACATCGATTGCCGGAAAAGTGTTACGGGTGCCATTATCCGGAGCGGGCAATCCGACCGATTGGATTTATTCGTCCGGACACCGCAATCCTCAAGGTTTGACGAAAATCGAGGATACGTTCTATGCGAGTGAACATGGGGCGTCCGGTCACGATGAAGTGAATATCATCGAAGAGGGTAACAACTACGGCTGGCCGCTCATCGAGGCAGACCAAGAACGAGATGGGCTCGAGACACCATGGTTCGAGGTCGGGGAGACGTCGTGGGCACCATCGGGCATTGTTGCCGACGACCGTTACGTGTATATGGCGACGCTGCGCGGGAATCGCCTCGTTGCCATCGACCGGGAATCACGTGAGGTCATCCCGCTCGTCGAGGATAAAGGTCGCATCCGTGACGTCTGGTTGGAAGACGACGGACTTTACTACATCACAAACAATACGGACGGACGTGGCAACCCTGGAAGTGGGGACGACCAGCTGTATCGCCTCACGATCGAATAGAAACTGACATACGTGTCAGTTTCTATTTTTTTGTTGAATACATCCATTTATCCGGTATAATGGACTTCATATGGAAAATGAAGGGGATTTTTACATGAAACAATCGCAATTGGTACATAAGAACGAAACATTGTATTTTGGACTGCTCGTCGCCGCCAGCGTGTTGACGGTAGTGCTAGGAATCGTCTTCACGATTGCCTCGCTCGGCATCTTTTTATGGGTGATCGGATCAATTTTAGCACTGTCTCTATTCACACACTGGCTCCAAATCGGATATATTCGCACGAACGGCGTCAAAGTCACGGAGCGTCAATTCGCCGACCTGTATCAGACGTATCAGCGTGTCGGACAAGAAATGGGAATTCGCTTACTCCCAGACGTGTACATTCTTCAAGCCGGAGGCGTCTTGAACGCTTTCGCGACTCGTTTCTTCCAAAAGAATATGGTCATCCTGTATTCGGATGTCGTCGAGTTGTCACGTGAAGGGTACGCCAAAGAAGTCGAGTTTGTGATCGCGCACGAGTTGGCACATATTCGCCGAAATCATGTCCAAAAACAATGGGCGATGATGCTCGGCGGTTGGATTCCGTTTTTAGGGTCGGCTTATTCGCGTGCTTGTGAGTTTACGTGTGACCGTATGGCCGCCCATCATATTCAAGATCAGGCGGCATCGAAACGTGCCCTCACGATTCTTGCCATCGGTGGCAAATTGGCAAAAGAAGTGAGCGAGTTTGACTACTTATATGAAGCGAGTCGTGAGAACGGATTTATCGCCAAGTTGAGCGAGTTGTTATCGACACATCCGCCACTCCCGAAACGAATTGCGGCCATCGCGACGAACGCCGGTGAGACGAACGTTCCGGTCTTCAAGACGGCAGGGTATGTCAAAGGGTCGATTATCGGGACGATTGTATTGACTGTCATTGTCAATGTGGCCATTGTCGCCTGGTTGTTCACGAGTGATGGATTTACAAGCTTCGCTTCATCGCCTTTCATTGAAGAATTTGCTGGTGATATGACTGAAGAACCGCTTCAGCAGTTGGCGTATGACAATGCAGGTGCGGACGCGATTCGAGAGGAATTGGCGAACGGCGCGGACGTTAACATGCAAGACAGTTATGGTGATACTCCGCTCCATAATTTGCTGTATAACGATGGAATGGACTACGATTCATTAGTGTAGCTGCTCGAAAGCGGAGCCGATGTCACAATCGAGAATGACGATGGGATGACACCAGTCGATGTGGCGAAAGATTGGAGCCACGAATTTGGGATTGTAGAACTGCTACGTTCTTATGAATGAACAACTGGCTCGTCTCTCGAGAAACTGGGAGACGAGATTTTTCATGACAACATTGCAAACGCTTGCATAAGCCGTGATATAATGACAGCGAGGAGGCGATACGTGGATGAGCATTCGGACGAAGCTGACGGGAATGATCGCATTGACGATTATCGTTCCCGTCATTTTGGCGACGATCATTTCCTTTTGGTACGTCAAAGACCGGGAGCGGGAACGGGGGCTTCAGCTCACGGAATGGTCGCTTGAGCGAGGCACACTACAGATGGAACGGTATGTCTCGGACTTGAGCCGCTTGCCGACCAGTCTGTATGCGAATCGGGATGTGCTCGATATTCTCGAGTACGGCCCGGGACTGTCGCTCGAACAGACTGAACTCGAGGTACGACGGGCGCTGCTCGGGATGTACTTATCCCGTGAGGATGTGGCCCAAATCCAACTGCTCATGCTTGAGGATATGGATTCGTTCGCCGCCTATAAGATGAAAGTGTCCCCGCGCTCGAAACGGCAGCCAAGTGAGATTCAGCAACAACTATTGAAATATGAGGAGAGCCGCGTCCTGCTTGAGGCCTCGCATCCGCTCGTGCCCTATCATGATTTCGGGCCGCTCGTCTCGGAAGAGCAGGTCGTCACACTCCATTTCCGACTCGACAAAATCGAGACGGATCAGCCACTCGCGATATTGTCGATTGATATTCCGGAGGACATTTTCATCGGCCAACTCGCCTCACTACAGAACAATCCGAGCGAGAGCCTCTGGTTCGTCGGGGGAGGCAATCAAGTGTTCGCACAACTCGGTGACGGTGAAATCCCGCAAAATGTATCGACGAACTCGCTGTCGAGCGATGGAAAGCATCACCGTATCGTCAAATCGTTCGAGTTTGAGAACCAGACGTTCTACGTCGGAAAATCGATACCGGATCGATTGTTGACCGAGCCGGCGTCGCGGACGTCGTTCATCATCTTTGTCGTCGGGATGGTGTCGCTTGTATTGGCATTGATTGGGGCGACCTATGCCTCGATGCGTTTGACGACTCCAATCAAGACGCTCACGTCGAACATTTGGCGCATCGAACAAGGGGACATGACGGTCTCATTCGATTCCCTCGGAAATGATGAGTTCGGCGTGCTCGGACGGCAGTTCAAGCGGATGATTGAACGAATCGATGATTTGATTCAACGGGAGTACCGATTGGCGCTCGAGAATCGGACGAATGAGCTGAGGGCGCTCCAAGCCCAGACGAACCCACACTTCCTGTTTAACGCCTTGCAGTCAATCGGGACGCTCGCATTGAAAGGCGATGGCAAGACGGTGTACCGTCTCATCACGCAGCTCTCCTCGATGATGCGCTATACGATGCACCCTGATGAGTCGCTCGTGACGCTAAAGCGAGAAGTCGATCACCTCACGTCCTACATTCGCTTGCAACAAGTCCGGTTCCCGGATCAATTTGAGATTGAGGTCGATGTGCCGGAGCCGCTCCTCGATTTGATTGTGCCGAAGATGATTTTGCAGCCGCTCGCCGAGAACTTTTTCAAGCATGGGTTTGAGCGCGACGGTGCGACAGCAGCCAACCGTTTCTCCGTGCGAATTCATCAGTCGGGACAAAATCTTGTGATTCATTGTGAGAATAGCGGACGCGATCTCTCGGATGAAGAGTTGACGCTATTGAAAGAACGGATCGAGGTATCGACCGAGCCATTGAATGGGGCGGAAGGTACCGGTTTAAAGAACATTCGGGATCGACTCATGTTAAACTATAATCGGGAGGCTCAGTTTATGTTGGCTACACCAGAGACAGGCGGATTTCGTATTGTCATGCGTTTCCCGGCCGTAAAGGAGGCGGATGCGTCATGACGAAAGTGTTGATCGTTGATGATGAATCGCCGGTACGGGAAGCGGTGAAACTGCTCGGGGAGTGGGACCGGCTCGGCGTCACGAAAGTGATTGAGGCGCAAGACGGGGAAGAAGCGAAACGGATTATCGTCAAAGAACGGCCGGCGTTGATTTTATCGGACCTTCAAATGCCTCGATGTAACGGCATCGAGTTGATGGAGTGGGTCCATATGGAGGCGGAGACGGCCAAACTGATCGTCTTGACGGGCTATGACGAATATTCGTACATGCGGCGCGCGATCCAGCTCGGCAGTTTCGACTACTTGCTGAAACCGATTGACCCGGATGTCTTGAACGAGACGCTCGCACGTGCCCTCGCCGACGTCATTCCTGACGAAGACGATCCGATTCTACAGATTGGCGCGTTCATCGAACGCCATTATGCGGAAGAACTCAGCTTACAAGGGATGAGCGAGCGCTTTTACTTGAGCCGCGAATACATATCGCGTCGCTTCAAACAGCAGTACGGCGTCAACTTATCCGAGTACTTGCTGTCGATCCGGATGCTCGAGGCGAAACGTCTCCTTGAGACGAGTAGACAACGTATTTATGAAGTCGCCCAAGCGGTCGGCTTTTCGGATGATAAGTATTTCCGGAAAGTCTTCAAAAAACAGATTGGTATCACCCCGAATGAATATCGGGAGCAGTGCCAACGACTATCTTGAAGGAGGAATTTAATCATGAGTGTACACATTGGGGCAGAAGCAGGACAAATCGCAGAAACGGTATTATTGCCAGGAGATCCGTTGCGTGCGAAATATATCGCGGAGACGTTCCTCGAGGATGTTGAGTTATACAACGAAGTCCGCGGCATGTATGGCTTCACAGGAACATATAAAGGAAAACGTATTTCCGTTCAAGGGACTGGGATGGGTGTTCCATCGATGTCGATTTACGTGAACGAATTGATTATGTCATACGGCGTAAAAAACTTGATTCGTGTCGGTACGGCCGGCGGAATTCAAGAAGACGTCAAAGTACGTGACGTCGTCATCGCGATGAGTGCATCGAGTGAGATGGCCCAAAACCGGGTTCGTTTCAACGGCATGGACTATGCACCGACAGCGACGTTCGACCTCCTACATCGCGCGTATATGAACGCTGAAAAGGCTGGTATTCCGGTCAAAGTCGGTCAAATTTTCACAGCCGACCAGTTCTACCAGGATGATTTCCACCATTTCAAGAAGTGGGCCGATTTCGGTTGCCTTGCCATCGAAATGGAAGCGGCAGGTCTTTACACACTCGCTGCGAAACACAAAGTGAACGCGTTGACGATCCTCACAATCTCAGACCACTTGTTGACAGGTGAAGAGACGACATCGGAAGAGCGTCAATCGACGTTTGACGAAATGATTCGTGTCGCACTCGATACAGCGGTCGAAGTCACAAACTAATGAACACGCCTTACAGACCACTGGTTTGTAAGGCGTTTTTGTGTCCGCGCGCCTTGTCTTGTATACAAAGTGAAACTGGCAGGCTAGACTGAAGCTGAAACGAACAGTTCCCGTATTGGGCTGGATCAAGGAGTTGTCATCATGAATAAAGCGTCCGCTTTTGTCATTTATAGTATCGTCTTTTTTGCCTTCTTTGATTTATTCGCCCAGCTTCCGGTCATGAGCACGTTTGCGACATCGGTTGGTGCGACACCTTTCATCGCAGGGCTCGTCATCGCCATCTACTCGTTGTCGAATACGTTCGGCAACATTTTATCCGGCATTTGGACCGACCGGATTGGTCCGATCGTCATCTTGCTCGTTGGTCTTGCGCTGTCGAGCCTCAGTCTCTTGTCGTATCATCTCGTCGACACAGCGACGACGCTATTAATTGTCCGGATCGTGCACGGCTTTGTAGCGGGTTTGATTGTCCCAGCCGCGTTCACGTTGTCCGCCAATCTGACCGCCGCGAACCGACAAGGTAAAAAAGTGGCATTGACCGGCAGTTTTGTTGGTTTGGCAGCCATCGTCGGTCCGGCGTTCAGCGGCATCATGGCCAGCCAGACGACCGTGCCGATCGTCTTCACATACGTCGCGCTGTTCGGGGTAGCCGTCGCGCTCCTCGCACTCGTCTTTTTGCGCCCGTCGAAGTTAACGCTTGAACCTTCCCATCGTACAGATGAAGGGACGTCGCGCCTGGAACGAGACGTAGTGAAAGCGTATATCGGCGCCTTCCTCTTGATGTTCTCGCAAGGGGCAATCGCGTACTTGCTTCCCCTTTACGTGCAGGCGCTCGGGTATGACTCTAGTCTGAGCGGGACATTGCTCAGCACGTTCGGTATCATGGCGGTGCTCGTGTTTGTGTTGCCGACGAATCGCCTGTTCGACCAAATCGAACCAGCGAAGCTCGCGGCACTCGGTGTCGGCATTCTCGGTGTGAGCCAACTGTTGATTGGCCGATCAGAGACGTCGCTCCTCTTGTACGCTGTCCTCGCCTTGTATGGCGTCGGGTTCGCCATCTTATTCCCAGCCATCAATACGATGTTGATTAAAGCGACGAATCAGGCCAATCGTGGTAAGTCGTACGGCTATTTTTATGCGTTCTTCTCGCTCGGGACAGTGACGGGCTCGGCATTGTTAGGCTGGCTCTCGATTACGCTGACACAAAAATTCGCGCTCACGGGTGGCATCCTGCTTGTAGCCGGTTTGATATTTGTCGTCATGCAACAAACGAAGAAACGGGACGTGCCTGTCAGATAGGACGGACGCATATCGAAGGTTCAAAATGGTCGCTGACCGAGTGAAGATGATAAGATGAAGCTAGCGTTATCATCCAAGGGAGGCAGATTTATGCTCGCACCAATCGAACAGTTGACCATTGAAGAGCTCATTCGTAAACAGCGTCGCTTCTTTCGGACGCAAGCGACCAAGTCGCTCGCATTCCGTCTCAGCATGTTGACGTTTTTAAAAGAGTCAATCAAGCATCATGAAGCAGAGATTCTTCAAGCGTTGGAGCAGGATTTGAACAAATCAGAACTCGACGCGTTCACGACGGAGATCGGTTTCGTCTATGACGAAATCACACGGACGACACGTGAGTTGAAGCGTTGGATGCGCCCGAAACGTGTCCGAGGCGCCTCAATCCATCTCGGGACGCAAAGTGAGGTCATGTATGAACCTTACGGAACGGTACTCGTGATCGCTCCGTGGAACTATCCGTTTCAATTGGCGATGGCGCCGCTCATCGGAGCGATTGCCGCAGGCAACACGGCTGTCGTGAAACCTTCGGAATTGACACCGAACGTCGCCCAAATGATCACGAAAGTGCTCGAACGGGCGTTCACCGACCGCTACGTCGTCAGCGTCGAAGGAGATAAGGACGTTGCGACCGAGTTGCTTGCCCAGAAATGGGACCATATCTTCTTCACAGGGTCGACGCCAGTCGGGAAAATCGTCATGGAGGCGGCGGCGAAGCACTTGACGCCCGTCACGCTCGAACTTGGTGGGAAATCACCGGCCATTGTCCATGAAGATGCCAATATCGAGATTGCAGCCAAGCGCATCGCCTGGGGCAAATGGATGAATGCCGGGCAGACATGCGTCGCTCCAGATTACGTCCTTGTCCACGAATCTAAACGAGAGGCATTCCTCGAGGCCATCAAACGGGAGGCGTTCACGATGTTCGGAAACGGCGTCGGGACGAAACGGTTCACACGAATCGTCAATGAGACCCACTTCGACCGCTTGACCGCATATTTGACAGAAGGAGACATTTTCTTTGGTGGCCAGACGGACCGGGACGAATTGAAGATTGCCCCGACCGTGTTGACGGATATCGAAGAGGACGCGAACGTGATGAAAGATGAGATTTTCGGACCGATTCTACCAGTCCTCACGTACCGCCAACTCGACGAAGTGATTGAGTTTGTGTCATCGCGTCCGCATCCGCTCGCGCTCTATTTGTTCACCGAGACGAAAGCCGTGGAGCAGACCGTGATGAAACACCTCACGTTCGGTGGAGGCTGTGTCAATGACGTGCTCATGCATTTGACGAACCCGAACCTGCCGTTCGGCGGCGTCGGCGAGAGCGGGATGGGCTCGTACCATGGACGTTACAGTTTTGAGACGTTTAGTCACGCCAAATCGATTTTACGAAACACGACGAAATTTGATTTACCGATTCGTTATCCGAACTTCAAAGCGGCCGAGAAGTTGATTCGACTCGTCTACCGTTGACCAGACTAGACTGCAGGGAGCCTGCAGTCTTTTTTTGTGGGCAAAGAATAAGAAGATTGTTTGAAATGTCACATACTTTTATGAAACTAGCTACATACCTCTTGTATAATATAGCCATACACATGACGTACGAGACTTAATCAGATATACGATTAGTGGAGGGAGCAGATAACATGACTATGAAATGCGGAACGACCAAACCGAACAGCTTTGTCTTTTCGCAAGAGACGAAACAGCTCTTGCTCGAGATGATGACGTTTCAAGATCATTCGAAAGGGAGCATCGTTTGTTGGGAAGGCGAGAAGTGCAACAAGTTCTTTTATTTGAAGAGCGGTTCCGTCAAATTCACGAAGCTGACGAAAAAAGGGAGCGCACTCATCATGTTCATCTATGGGGCGGACGACTTCTTCGGGGAGTTCGATATCGACGAGGTGTTCCCGAGTTCGTATAGCATCGAGACGACTTCGGACAGTGTCATCGGTTGGATTTCGAAGCAAGAGATGGATGAACTCGTTCGGCGCGATGCGCAGTTGGCCACTGAAGTATTGCGGTGGACGTCGATGATGCGCAAGCAGTCCGAGATGAAACTCCGTGACTTGCTGCTATATGGGAAACCGGGTGCCCTCGCCTCCACGTTATTACGCATGGCGGCGATGGACGGCGTCGAGTCAGCAGAAGGGATCGTCGTGCCAAAACATCCGTCAGACGGGGAGCTCGGTCAGCTGATTGGCGCACCTCGCGAGACGGTGAATCGGATGATGAACCAGTGGCGGAAGGAAGGCATGTTGACGACGACGGGGACAGAGATGATTTTGCATGACATCGATTTCTTGAAAGAGCTATGTTACTGCGAAGGCTGTCCCGCCGGTATTTGTCGGCTTTAATCTTTCAAGAGAGTTGCAACATTTCACCTTATCAAAGCGCGTGAAACCGAACAGGTGGTTGACTCGATTCGTGTCGGGACAATCGCCTTTTTTGTATGCCTTTATACAAAATGTGAACTTTATGTGTGGAAACTACGCGAATTTGATGTGATTGTCACTTTTGGAGTGATAAATGTCACATATTAATCCCCATCCCATTTCATACAATAAAAGTGGAAATCACAGGGAAAGGGGTCCTTCACGTGGAGAAAAACGATGGACAAGAACCGAACTTAAAAGGCACGTTCACATCGGTCATGATTGTCGCGGGCGTCATCATTGCCATGTGGTCGTCAGTGTTTTACCTATTTATGACGCGATAACGAGCAGGAGGAGAGCAACATATGCATATTCATAAACTTGAAAAATATTGGCTTGTATTCGGCATCATTTTATTAGGTGTGTTTTTAACCGTGCTTGGTATCTCTGCCTTTGCGGCAGGAAATCAACCGGCTTCGGACGCGGATTTGATCGATCCGGCGAAAGTACATCAAACCGCACCGTTCGACAAACCGGGACTTCATAAAATTGATGACAACGAATATGAACTTGTCATGGTCGCGCAAGCGTTCACGTTCACGCCGGGCAACGTCGAGATTCCAAAAGGGGCGAAAGTCACGTTTCTCGTCACCTCACCGGACGTCGTTCACGGTTTCCAGTTGACGGGCACACCGGTCAATATGATGGTCGTACCTGGCCATATCAACTCGCTCACGTATACGTTCGACGAGGCGGGCGAATTTTTAATCCTTTGTAACGAATATTGTGGTACCGGACATCACATGATGTCGACAAAAATTAAGGTGGTGGACTAAATGAATGACGTAGCTTCAAAACTAAAGCAGTGGGAAATGGAACGCGGCGTACCGGTACCGAGTATCGGTGTCAAAGAAGCACGCCTCGCCTATGCCCATGTCGTCATTTCGGTCCTCGCCGTCTTAATCGGCGGTTTGGCAGGACTCATGCAGACGCTCATCCGAACGGGCGTCATCCCGGAAGTGTTCGGTTATTATCAACTCTTGACCGCGCACGGCATCATGCTCGGTCTCGTTTTCACGACAATGTTCATTATCGGTCTGCTTTACGCGCTCCTCGCCAAGTCGTTCGGACGCTTTGAGTCGTTCCCAACGAGGGTCGCTTGGCTCGGGTTTTGGATGATTATCGCCGGCGCCGTGCTCGTCACGATCATGGTGCTCGCCAATAAAGCGACCGTCTTGTATACGTTCTACGCACCGCTCATGGCCGACCCAGTGTTTTATATCGGTCTCGTCTTGTTCGTCGTCGGTACGTGGTTATCGGCGTTCGCCATGTTCCGGATGTATGCGGACTATAAACGAGAAAATCCGGGCGTTCATCCGCCGCTTCCGGCGTATATGAGTATCATGACGATGCTCTTGTGGGTCATCGCCACGCTCGGTGTCGCCGGGACGATTTTATTCCAACTGCTCCCGCTCTCGCTCGGTTGGAAAGACACGGTCGGAATCGAGTTGTCACGGACGCTCTTCTGGTATTTCGGTCATCCGCTCGTCTATTTCTGGCTCATGCCGGCCTATATTGTCTGGTATACGGTCGTGCCGAAAGTCATCGGCGGAAAGATTTTCTCCGATGCGCTCGCCCGGATGGCATTCCTGTTGTTCCTGCTATTCTCGTTCCCGGTCGGCTTCCACCACCAGTTGACGGAACCAGGGATTGAACCGTTCTGGAAGTTCGTTCAAGTCATCTTGACGTTCCTCGTCGTCATCCCGTCGTTTATGACGGCGTTCTCGCTGTTTGCGACGTTCGAGCTGCGCGGCCGCGCACTCGGAGCTCGCGGTTTATTTGGTTGGGTCAAGAAGATGCCATATGGGGATGTCCGTTTCCTCGCTCCGTTCGTCGGCATGTTGTTCTTCATTCCGGCTGGGGCCGGCGGAATCATCAACGCATCGCACCAATTGAACGCGATGGTCCACAACACACTTTGGGTCACGGGCCACTTCCATATCACGGTCGGAACGGCCGTCGCCTTGACGTTCTTCGGAACGGCATATTGGCTCGTGCCGGTATTGCGCGGTCGTATTCTAACGAAAAAGATGAATCGAATCGGATTAATTCAAGCAGGCACGTGGGCGTTCGGAATGTCGATCATGTCTTACGCAATGCACATCTCAGGACTGCAAGGTAATCCGCGTCGGACCGGTCCGGCAACGTACTTCTCGGATGCGCTTACGCGCGAGTGGATTCCATACCACATCGCGATGGCGATTGGCGGGACGATCCTCTTGATTTCGGTCCTCATCTTCGTCTATTCAATGTTCAACTTGTCGTTCCTCGCTCCGAAGGGAGAAGAGGAGTTCCCGCTCGCCGAGACCGAAGAGGCGGCGATGGAGACACCGCGTTTCTTCGAGAATTGGAAGCTTTGGATTACGGTCACGTTCGTTTTAATTGCCTTCGCCTATACGATTCCGATTTGGCACTTGATTGAGAGTGCGCCGCCGGGAGCTAAAGGTTGGGTGCTCTGGTAAACTGAAGTCAGCCTCGCTAGCGGGGCTGACTTTTTCAT
This sequence comes from Exiguobacterium sp. s50, assembly GCF_018618175.1. Taxonomy (NCBI): domain Bacteria; kingdom Bacillati; phylum Bacillota; class Bacilli; order Caryophanales; genus Exiguobacterium; species Exiguobacterium sp. s50. The sequence continues at coordinate 78,649 of NZ_JACSLP010000007.1, read as the reverse complement.
GTGGGGAGATGGAAAGATGGAGCTACTTCGTGCAGATATTCACCGTGAATATGTTAGACGCGAGCCGGATCGGCCGTTCCTCGTCGCGATCGACGGGTTGAGCGGGGCAGGGAAGACGACGATGGTCGAACAACTACGCGGGATTGCAACGAATGAAATGGTGTTACATATCGACGACTTTATCGTCGAGCGGCACCGACGTTACGCGACGGGACAGTCAGAGGCGATGGAATATTATGCGCTCCAATGGGACGTCGAGTTGCTCGTGGAGACCTTGTTCAAACCGCTTCGGGAAGGGCAGACGAATTTGACGTTGCCGTATTATGAGCGAGACCAGGACGCGGTCAACATGCGAACAATTGAGATTGCTCCGAACACACTTGTCTTGATCGAAGGGATCTTCTTATTGCGGGACGAGTGGCGTCCTTATTTTGACTACATCGTCTATCTCGACTGTCCGCGGGAAGTCCGGTATGAACGGGTCTTGAATCGTGATACGTATATCGGCGACTTGTCGGAGCGGCTTGCTAAGTACGAACGCCGGTATTGGCTGGGAGAAGCGCATTACATCAAAACGATCAACCCGCAAGCCCAGGCCGATCAAATCGTTTCATCTAGTTGACGCATCCATTTATAGGGGATGCGTTTTTGTTTTGGAAAAAACTGTTGACTCGGTTAGTGTACTATGGTGATAATACAGTTAGATAGTGTATTAGTCGCATCATACACTTAGAGAGGTGACAACATGATCATACAATTCAACACGAGAGCCCCGGTTTACATTCAAGTCGTCGATTACTTCAAAAAGAAGATGGCGCTTGGCGAACTGCAGGCGGGCGAAGAGATGCCGTCGCGACGTGAGCTCGCGACCGAACTGAAAATCAATCCGAACACCGTCCAAAAGGCGTTCAAAGAGATGGAGGAACAACAATTGATTACGACCGAACGGAACCGTCCGAGCCGCGTGACGACCGATGAACATGTATTGAAACGCATCCGCACGGAACTCGTCGATGAGGCAGTCGCTGTCTTTGTCGAATCGATTCAAGAACTTGACGTCACGATGGATGAGCTCGTCGATAAAATCAAACGGCAATACGGGGAGGGGAATATTCATGATCGAAGTACTGGGAGTTAAGAAGCGTTACCGCAAAAAACAAGTCATCGAAGAGGTGTCGTTCACGGCCCAAAAAGGGGAAATCACATGCTTGATCGGGTTGAACGGTACCGGGAAATCGACGATTTTAAAAGGCATCATGGGACTGACGCCGTTCGACCAGGGGACGGTGCTTGTCGACGGCAAACCGATCGATTTGAATCGTGTCGCGTTCGTACCGGACCATTCGACGTTCCCCATCCATTTCACCATTGAACAGTGCGAGGCGTTCATGCGCGACTTTTATCCAAAGTTCGACCCGAAATTGTTTGCCCGTCTTGTCGATGAGTTCAAGCTGTTCCCAGAGGACAAGTTGAATGAGCTGTCGAAAGGGACGCTCGCCAAAGTGAATTTGGCGCTCGGGATTGCCCAAGATCCGGACTATCTATTGCTCGACGAACCGTTCTCGGGCATCGACGTGTTCTCGAAAGAACAAATTGTCGAGTTGTTCTCGAGTGACATTATGGAAGACCGCGGCGTCTTGATTACGACGCACGAGATTGAAGACATCGAATACTTGGTCGACAAGGCCGTCATGTTGAACCGCGGCCGGATCGTTCGCGAGTTCGACGTCGAGGACGTCCGCTTCATTCATGGGAAGTCGATTGTCGATGTCATGAGAGAGGAGTATGGCGCATGAATTTGTTGAAACTACTCGGATGGGAAGTCGAGCGGTTGACGAAACCGTATCTCATCTTGATCACGTTACTCGTCGTCACCCAGTTCGCCTGGCTCGGCGTCTTCCTATGGAGCGAGACGAATATGTATGAAGAAATGCGTCGTGCTGGAACGCCGGATTACACTTTGACGTTCGGGAATTATCTTGGTGGCACACCGTTCATCTTGTCGATTGGGGTTGCTGTCACGGCGATGGTATTCTTCAGTTTTTGGATTTGGTATCGCGACTTCCAAGGCCGTGGGACGTTCATGATGCGCCTATTGCTCATGCCGCAACAACGGATGCTCGTCTTCGGTGCGAAGCTAGTGACGATGATGTTGATGATCCTTGGCTTGTTCTCCGTCCAGTGGATTGCGCTCAAACTCCAGTACATAGCGTTTTCGAGTTGGTTGGACTCGCAAATGATTCCGATGAGTGGCTCCTTCGAACAGGCCATCGGCTACGATGGGGCGCTTTCGGTCATGTTCCCGGCGTCACTGTTCAACTTCTTTGTCCATCAAGTATTAATTGCCCTCGCCGTCTTATTCATCTTCGCATTTGTGTTGATTGAACGGAGCCTGTGGCAACGGACGGTGTGGGCGCCGTTCCTCGCCTTATTGATGATTGGGGTTGTCGTAGTTGTGCCGATGATTGGGTTCTTTATCATTGAGAACTATCTGTTCATGGAAGAGACGCTGGCCGTCTTCACTCTTATTTTAGTGATTTGGTTTATTGGGGTCATTTGGATCGGACATCGTCAGTTGACGAAGAAATTAAGTGTGTGAGGTGAGCAGATGAAACGAATGTGGAATGTGGCCGCGCTCGGTGCGGTCGTCATCATCGGGCTCGGTACGTTCGCCATTGATTCGAAAGCATCAACGGCGGAGTGGGTGCTCGATGTCAAAACAAATGAAAGTGTATGGGAAAATCAAAAGATACAAGCCTTTTATGAAACTGAGGATGAGGTCCAGGAACGGTTTGAAATCACCAGGTCTGGTAGCGAAGTGACGACCCATTTAAATTACGTCGAAGAAGCGCTTAAACAACGCGAACGGGTCAATCCTACGATGCGAAAGTTCTATCGTCAAATGACAAACCTTAGTTTCACCCAATCGTTACGCACGAAAGAGGAGTATGTCGGCATCGGACAAAAAGGAAACGATGAAATCGTTCTTTTCCGAACCGAAGGCAACGACATTGCCACGACAACGTTCCCGTCAAATGTCAGCGGTGCAGTGGAAGTCATGGAAGGGAACTGGCACGGCATATTCGTTCAAGATGGTCGTGTTCATTTGATTTATCGTGACGGTTATGACAGACAGGCAGCAACAAAAATCGCCGTATTTGATGAAGGGGCGGCTGAAATCACCCTTGAAGAAATCTCAATAGAAGACGGCTTTATTTCTAGTGTTGTCGGAACATCTAGGTTTTACGATGAGAACCGGATGACCATCGCAGCCGATAATCGTTTCCTCCCGGTACGTCTTGGGACATACGAAACGATAACCGAAGATGGTCAGACGTACACGAACGAGACGGAACGTCCAGGCGTGTATGCCTATGACACCGAAGAGAAGCGTGTCGTCGAGTTAAAAGCTGAAGGGGATATGTGGGGCGCAACCGTCTATGAGGATCAATTAATCGTCTTGCAGGAAGATGGGACCGAATTCGTTGTCGACTTGAAGACAGGGAAGCAATCGACGCGACAAGTCATCGATGGTTCGGTCGGTACGACTTGGTATGTCGATAACCAACTGTATCATATTCGCCCGACGAAAGATGGGGCCGTTATCGACGTCTATCAAGATGGGAAAGCCATCTCGAGCGCCGTCGTGAAGGCGACGAACGATGCGGCAAAGGCATTGTTATCCAATACGAAATATTATGTACAATAACAAATAACCGAGAGGCAGCCGCCTCTCGGTTATTTTGATGGTTTCGGGACGATGACCCCGTCTTCTAAATCGAGCAACATGTCGATCAGTTCTGCACAGAACTCTGGGAACTGATCGAGGAACGCACCCGGACCGACCTCATCGGTGAAGTCGATATACAGGTCCGATACGTTACCGGCCATTTTCGCCGGAAGAGCGAGGAACGCCGACCCGAAACGCCAGCTGCCTCGGATATCGAGCAGCTTGCCGAGCATGATGTCACCGACCTCACGTTTTTCCGGGAGATTGACGCGATACGTCTCTTTCGTCTCCCAGTCGCGCAGTCCTTCCTCGGTCACTTCAAAAACCGAGCAACGTGGGACTGCCAAGCCACGGAGCGCGTGATACAAGGCCGGGGACATGTCGGCTTTTTGATCTGCCAAGTAGCGGCCGTGCGGTGTCATCCCTTCCTCGTCCGTCTCGAAGAAGACGGCCCAGTCGATGAACAGGTCGCGGAATAGCTCGGCGTCTTTCAACTGCCATGTGCCTTCCGAGGCGATCTCTTGAATATAGTTCGTCCAATGTGTGCTGCGCGCGAGCGCGGCTTGCTCATACAACTTTTTCAGCTCGGCCAGCAATTCGGACTCTTCTACAAGCAAAGGGAATGGAATTACTTTCCGGTCTTTTTTCATCGGCGCGGTCCTCGTTTGTTCGCAGGACGCTTCACGACCGGCGGTTTATCTTCGATCCGTTTCTCGATGACATCGCCACGATAAATCTCGAGTTCTTTCAATTCCACGCCTAGCTGGCGAGCGAACGATTTCAAGTGCGTCAAGTCTTCATCCGTCACGAGCGAGAGCACGGTCCCGGCCGCATTCCCGCGTGCCGTCCGGCCCGAGCGGTGAATGAAGTCATCAATCGATTCTGGCAAATCGAAGTGGACGACGTGCGTCACTTCTTCGATGTCGAGACCACGGGCCGCGAGACCCGTCGTGATGAGAAGTGGATAGTCGCCTTTCCGGAATTCACGGAGCGTCTCCACGCGTTCGCGTTTCCCTTTTAGGCTGTCGAGCATCCGGTAATTCACTTTCATTTTATCGAGTTCGCCTCTGAGTGGTGGCAAGAATGAGCGGTTGTTGATGAAAGCGAGCGCTTTGACGCCGTTGACATGTGACAAACGACGAAGCAATTCCGGCTTATAGCGGCGTGTCGTCAACATATAGCCGTACGTCACTTGACTGCTCACAGCTCGTTCGATTTTCACGTGTGCCGGCTCCTTCAAGAACGGGGCAGCCCATGCTTGAAGCGTGTCTGTGAGCGTTGCCGAGACGAGGGCGATTTGATGTTCGTGCGCCGTGTGCTTGATGATGCGTTCGGCGGCTTCTGTCAATCCGCTATCGATGATTTGGTCGGCTTCATCGAGGACGATCGTGTGCGTCTCATGAAGCTTCAATTTTTTCTTGTCGATCAGTTCGACGAGTCGGCCTGGTGTCCCGACAATCAAATGGGGCTTTTTCTTCAAGCGATCGATTTGACGTTTCAATTCGACACCACCGATAAATGAAGCGATGCGGACATCACCTTTCTCAGTGAAGCGTTGCGCGACCGTCTGAATCTGCATGACGAGCTCACGTGTCGGCGCGACGATGACGACTTGAATCCGGTCGTTCGAGGTGTCGATTTTTTCAATGGCGGGTAACAAATAAGCAAGCGTCTTCCCGGTACCTGTCGGCGCTTCGATCGTGACGTCTTTTCCGTCAAGAAGAAGCGGGAAGGCTTCGGCTTGGACCGGCATTGGTTCAGTAAAGCCAAGGCGATCCCAGGCTTCGTTAATAAATGGTTTTGTAAAGTTCATATCAATTCTCCTTATCGTGGGGCAAAAACAAAGGAAGCATAAGCGCTCCCTGTCTTAGATATAGCGAACATGTTCAGTATCTTGGTCGAATGAAGAACGGAGTGTCTGTGTGAACGTCTGTCCGTCCTCGATGAGTTTGATGTGCACATCGATTTGGTCAGCCGACGCCTCGACGCCTTCGACGGTGAAGCCTTGATACACACGATACTGCAATTCTTTCGTCAACCGTTCGTATGAAGCGAGCTCTGGATACGTCGCTGCCACGTCAATCGGGCGCGAGATGAGAGCAACGAGCAAGTTATCGCGGTAGTCGATGAAATCCTCGTTTTCGATGTCGTCGTCAAACCGAATCCAAAAACCTGCGTCTTCAAATTCTGTGATAAATCCATCACGTTGTTCACCGTTCGCTTCTACTTTAAGGGAGATGCGGTCACCGGCTTTCAAGTCGTGATCAGCTGTCAATAATTCGTACGTCATGGGAAGAACCCCTTCCTCTTCTACAATGTTCTGCCTTCATTGTGTCCGATGTAAGGCAAAAATTCAAGTTCTATCCCTGAGTCGTGATATACATCACACTAAAAACTGTACAAATCGTCACATCCGAATTCAGATGATACAGAATCGACTTGAATTGCGTCGTGACGTGATTTATCTGTTTCATAGTTAATGAGAAATACGTTATAACAGAATTTAAAGCGCTTACAAAAACGGCTTCACGCCAACGTTCATGAGATTGTTACAACTTTCACAAGAATGTAAAACATAATGTTCACGTTTTCACGTACACTCAACTTATAGAAAGCACGCAGTTATCTCAACTATGAGGAGTGACCCACAATGGCAACCGAAATTAAATCAGCCTGGTCAGGATTTGTACCTGGGCAGTGGACGAACGAAGTGAACGTCGGTGAGTTTATCCGTTTGAACCGACATGAGTACACAGGAGACGACCGTTTCCTCGTCGGACCGACCGAAGCGACGAATCGTCTTTGGGCACAAGTGATGGAATTGACGAAAGAAGAGCGGGAACGCGGTGGTGTTTGGGCCGTCGATCAAAACAACCCATCGACAATCGTCTCGCACGGACCGGGATACTTAAACAAAGAGCTCGAGAAAGTGGTCGGCGTTCAAACGGACGAGCCGTTCAAACGTTCGATTCATCCGAACGGTGGCATCCGAATGGTCGACGCTGCACTTGAATCGTATGGCTTCGAGCCGAACCCTGAAATCACAAAGATTTATTCGGAAATCCGCAAAACGCATAACCAAGGTGTCTTCGATGCGTATACACCTGAGATGCGAGCAGCACGGAAGTCAGGGATTATCACAGGACTTCCTGACGCTTACGGCCGTGGACGGATTATCGGCGACTACCGTCGCGTTGCCTTGTACGGGTTAGACTTCTTGATTGCCGCACGTAAAAAAGATTTGGCGAACCGTGGCGGTTTCTTATCAGAGGCAGATATTCGGACACGGGAAGAAATGTCTGAGCAGCTCCGGGCCCTCCAAGAGTTGAAACAACTCGGTGCGGCGTACGGGTTTGACCTCGGCCGTCCGGCGGAAAATACACAAGAGGCGTACCAATGGGTATACCTTGCATATCTCGCAGCCGTCAAAGAACAGAACGGCGCCGCCATGTCACTTGGACGTGTCTCGACATTCCTCGATGTATACGCAGAGCGTGATATCGAAGCAGGTCGTTTGACCGAGTCGGACGTTCAAGAAATCGTCGACCACTTCATCATGAAGCTTCGGATCGTCAAATTCTTGCGCACGCCTGACTACAACGAATTGTTCTCGGGTGACCCAACATGGGTGACCGAGTCAATCGGTGGGATGAGTGAGGATGGACGTTCGAACGTGACGAAGAGCTCGTTCCGCTTCTTGCATTCACTCTCGAACCTCGGGCCAGCACCAGAACCGAACTTGACGGTGCTTTGGTCGACGAAATTGCCAGAAGGCTTCAAACAATATTGTGCGAAGATGTCGATTGAGACGTCTGCCATCCAATATGAGAACGATGACCTCATGCTTCCAGAGTTCGGTGACGATTACGGCATCGCCTGCTGTGTGTCACCGATGAAAATCGGGAAACAGATGCAGTTCTTCGGAGCCCGCGCCAACATGGCGAAAGCACTCCTTTATAGCATGAACGGAGGCCGTGATGAGAAGAGCGGCGACCAAATCGCACCGGTTTGGGAGATGAACACCGAGGACGTGCTCACGTACGACAAAGTGTATGCCGACTTCGACCGGACGCTCGATTGGCTCGCCGAGCTCTATGTCAACACGCTCAACGTCATCCACTTCATGCATGATAAATATGCATACGAACGAATCGAGATGGCGCTCCACGACCCTGAGATTTTACGGACGATGGCATGTGGCATCGCCGGCCTCTCGGTCACGGCGGATAGTCTTTCAGCCATCAAATATGCGACCGTGAAACCGGTCCGCAACGAGCAAGGCATTGCCGTCGACTTCGAGACAGAAGGCGACTTCCCTAAATTCGGCAACAACGACGACCGTGTCGATGCGATTGCCGTCGAGCTCGTCGAGTCGTTCATGCAAAAAGTACGCAAGCATAAAACGTACCGCGATGCGCTCCATACGCAATCGGTCTTGACGATCACATCAAACGTCGTTTACGGCAAAAAGACAGGGAACACACCGGACGGACGTCGCGCCGGCGAACCGTTCGCACCTGGTGCGAACCCGATGCATGGCCGCGATACGAAAGGGGCAGCTGCGTCGCTCTCATCAGTCGCGAAACTCCCGTTCGAACACGCACAAGACGGAATTTCATACACGTTCTCAATCGTACCGAAAGCGCTCGGTAAAGAAGAAGTGGCCCGTGAACTCAACTTGGCGGCACTCCTTGACGGTTATATGGGCGGCGAGCATAAAGGACATCACTTGAACGTCAACGTCTTCAACCGTGAGACGTTGCTCGATGCGATGGAGCATCCGGAAGAATATCCACAGCTCACGATCCGTGTCTCTGGCTATGCGGTCAACTTCATCAAATTGACACGTGAGCAACAAATCGACGTCATCAACCGGACGTTCCACGGTTCATTGTAAACAAAGGCTTGGCGGCCTTCACTCGAGGGCCGCTCATTCGTTAGGAGGTCATTTCGATGACAATGGGATATGTACACTCGGTCGAATCGTTTGGAACCGTTGACGGCCCGGGAATTCGTTTTATCGTCTTTTTACAAGGTTGTGCGCTTCGTTGCTTGTATTGCCACAATGCTGACACGTGGGATTTCAAAAAGAATAACCATCGTTCGGCCGAGGACGTCATTCAAGAAGCGCTCAGCTATCGTCCGTTCATGGAAGCGTCAAAAGGCGGCATCACGATTTCTGGGGGCGACCCGCTCGCGCAGCCAGAGTTTTTAGAGGCGCTCTTGCGTGAAGCAAAGAAACACGGGCTTCATACGACACTCGACACGTCCGGTGCACTCCGTCCCCCTAACTTGGATGCGATTTTAGACCATACGGACCTCGTGTTGCTTGATATCAAACATATCGACGATGACATGTGTAAGAAACTGACAGGACGGAGCAACGTCAACACGCTCGCGCTCGCTGAACATTTATCCGAGCGCGGAACGAAAATGTGGATTCGCCACGTCCTCGTCCCGGAATGGACACTTGATGAAGGAGCGCTCCGCCGCACGGCAGCGTTCATTCAAAAGCTCGACCACGTCGAGAAAGTCGAAATTTTGCCGTACCATGAGATGGGCGTCTATAAATGGGAGGCGCTCGGTCTCGACTATCCGCTCAAAGGAATTAAACCCCCGACGACGGAAGAAGTCGAATGGGCGGAAGGGATTTTACAAGGAACCGTTTAAAAAACTGCGCAGACCATCATGGTCTGCGCAGTTTTTGGATTACAAATGTTTTTGACTGACGTGCTGACGGATGGCGGCCTCATCGAGAGGACGTTTGGCGACGCCGGTCTCGACGGCGGCTTTGGCGACCGCGACCGCCACGGCCGGTGCGATTCGTTCATCGAATGGGCTCGGGATGACGACACCGTTCGCCAAATCTTCTTCGGTCAATAAATCGGCAATCGCGTGGACGGCCGCTTCCTTCATCTCCTCATTGATTTCGCTGGCGCGAACGTCAAGTGCGCCCCGGAAAATACCTGGGAAGGCGAGGACGTTGTTCACTTGGTTGGCGAAATCGGAACGGCCGGTCGCGACGACACGCGCCCCGGCTTTTGTCGCGAGGTCTGGCATAATCTCCGGAATCGGGTTCGCCAGAGCGAAGATGATTGGATCGACGGCCATCGAGCGGACCATGTCTTCCGTGACGGCCCCGGCCGCCGAGACACCGATAAAGACGTCGGCACCTTGAAGCACGTCGGCGAGCAATCCTTCGTGTTGCTTCCGATTCGTCGCTTTGGCGATTTGATCTTTGAACGGGTTCATCCCTTCGACGCGTCCTTCGTAAATCGCGCCTTTCGTATCACAGATGACGAGGTCCTCGACACCAAAACGCTTCAACAGTTTGGCGATGGCGATGCCCGCGGCCCCGGCACCGTTCATGACGACACGGAGTTCAGGCATCGTTTTATCGACGAGGCGCAACGCGTTGACGAGACCGGCCAAAACGACGATGGCTGTCCCGTGCTGGTCGTCATGGAAGACAGGAATCGGGAGCGATTGTTTCAAACGGGCTTCGATTTCAAAACACTCGGGTGCTTTAATGTCTTCTAAGTTGACGGCACCAAACGTCGGTGCGAGCAGTTCGACCGTCCGGACGATTTCATCGACGTTGTGCGTGTCGAGACAGATGGGAAACGCATCGACGCCAGCGAAGCTTTTGAACAAGACGGCTTTTCCTTCCATGACCGGCAGTGCGGCTTCTGGACCGATATTGCCGAGACCGAGCACGGCGCTCCCGTCCGAGACAACGGCGACCGTGTTGGCGCGGAGCGTGTAGTCATACGACAACTCTTTATCCTCGGCGATGCGACGGCACGGTTCGGCGACGCCAGGCGAATAGGCGAGGCTGAGTGCTTCTTTCGTGTCGACGTCGACTTTCGGTGTCGTTTCCAATTTTCCGTGATGGAAGGCATGCATCTCGAGTGCGCGTTCGTTCAATGTTTTCATAAGTCTCTCCCTATAATTAGCGATTTTAATCTGTGACAATACGAGTCCATTGTAACGGAGAAACCGCTTACTTTCGAGGGTTTTACCTGCATTTGGGCGAACTATTTCTGAACGGTTGTTCACAAATGTCGGATTGCTGATAGGACTTGGTGCTAGGTCAGGAAGGTCAAAAAAGGAGCCACAGTTTTTCTGTGACTCCTTTCGTAGATTAAGCTTTCGTTTTTCGTTTCTTCTTCTCGGCGAGACGAGCCGCTTCCGCTTGTCGTTTTTCGGCGTAGCGGAGTTCACGCTCGAGCTTGACGAAGCTTTGATAGCGCTTCGCGTCGAGCATCCCGGTTTCAATCGCCTTGCGGACCGCACAACCGGGTTCGGCCTGGTGTGAACAGTCCCGGAACCGACACGTCTCGGCGAGCGCCTCGATATCCCGAAACGTATCGTCGAGGTGATCGGCACCGTCCCAAAGGCCAAATTCACGCATCCCGGGTGTATCGATGACGAACAAATCGTCAATTTGGAACAGTTCGCGATGCGTCGTCGTATGCTTGCCGCGTTCATCGCTCTCGCGGACGGCCTGTGACTCGGCGACGGTCGTCCCGGCGAGCGCGTTCGTCAGCGTCGATTTCCCGACACCGGACGAGCCGACGAGCACGATGGTGCTTCCGCTCGGCAGTGCGGCTTGCAACGCTTCGACGCCGTCACCAGTGACTGAACTGACAGGGAAGACGTCGACCCCAGGCACTGTCAACGTAAGTTCGTCGACGAGTGCATCTGCGTTGTCGACTTGGTCCGATTTCGTCAAGACGATGAACGGCGTGGCGCCAGTTTCCCACGCGGCGAGCGAGTAACGCTCGAGCCGACGCAGATTGAAATCGTGTCCGCACGCCATCGTGATTAAGATAAAGTCGACGTTCGCACAGATCAGCTGTTCGCGCGTCTCGTTGCCGGCGGCTGCCCGTGATAGGACAGTGCGCCGTTCAAGGAGACGTCGAATTACGCCTTGACCGTGTTCGCGAACGGTGAACTCGACGAAGTCACCGATGACCGGATAGTCGCGCTCGCTTTCAGCCTCATGTCGGAATTTCCCGGTGACGCTGCACGTGTAGGCTGCATTTTCGGTCGTGACCGTGTACATATGTTGGAACTGTGCCGTGACACGCCCCGTTGTGATTGTTGTTTGATTCAAATAGAATCCTCCTCTTAGTGATGGAGGACAGTCGCCCTCCGATTGGCTGACAAGGTGTATACTGCGTTGAATACGGTGCTCATAAAACATCATCCTTTCATTGTTCGATGCCTTTAGTATAGCACAGGATTTGAGAACGCTATCATCTCAGTCTATAGACCGAGGGAAAACGGGCCTTGCGCTCGTCGCGCTATAAAAAATAACGTATTATGATAAGAGTGTACTTAACGAGGAGGGATGATAGATGAATCGCCAGGTGAAACAAGTGTTGTTCATCGTGGCCGCGATCTCTTTAGTTCTCGTTCTAATCGGCTTTTTACCGAATATGATCATGTTCGGTTTGGGGGCGCTCTTAGCACTGTGGGCTGGAGTCAGATTCATGGCCGTGACACATGTCGGCGCAAAAATCGGTTACGGCGCGCTTGCCGTGATCGGGATCATCACAATTTTATCGAATATTTGGGCGTTAATCGGGATTGTGGTGGCATGGGTATTGTTTAAAGGGTATATGATGTATGCCAACCAAAAACAAGACGTCGAGATTTTGAATGCGGACGGCTCGCGTGCGAACCGGAGCAGCTTTCAATCGTTTGATCAAGTGTGGCAGAAGTTTGTAAACCGTCGCTAAGCTTCACAAGGAGGATATTATGATGAAAACACCATTTGACCAGTTTCGTGATTTAGCTAACGAGTTGACGAAAGAATTGTCGAAAGAGATGAAGAAGTTCCAAGATAAAGAGGGTCCACGTTCGGCACCGCGTTCGAGCGGGGAGGCCGAGTTGAACCGCCACATCCGTGGTGCTGAAAAAGAAGCGATGTCTGTCGAACGTCTCGTCGAACGTCAAAAGGCGCTCCTCGATGAGCTGGCGACAAAACGTGATGACGCTAAACTGATGGCGGATAAGCGTTACGAGCAGACCGAGCTCGCCAAACAAGCGGGCGAAGAAAAACTCGCGGAGCGGGCCGCGCTCGAGTCGAAGCATTACGGTGAGCAGTATCGTTACTTTGAAGGGTTGCTCGACGAAGGAGCGCGCGAACTCGATGCCCTCGAGCGCCGTGCCCTCGAGATGCGACTGAAACTCGATGAGATGCAAAACAAACGCTATGAGTTCGCGATGCGAGAGAACCTGGATTTATTGAAAGGTGCGCTCGATCAAATCTTCGGAGCGGAGACGTCGAAGACTCATCCGTTCACGGAAGAAGAGAAGAAGCAAGAACCGGCCGCTGAAGAGAAAATCGATGCAGCGGACGAAGATGATTTCGAAGCAAAACTAAAAGAACTTGAGCGTCGATTCAAACAAGACTGACGTAACGGTTCAGCGATGGTCCGGCGAATGAGTTGGGCCATCGCTTCTTTGCTTCATTGTACATACTGTCAGAGAGGGGGAAGCAACGTGGAACGTTGGAACACACGCCAAATCATCGGATTCATGATTATTTTGTTTGCCATTGGACTATTTATCGATATCGTGACGGGTGGAAACAGCGTCCTCTTCAGCATGGTCGTCCCGTTATTGTTGCTTTATATCGGACGACGTTTCAGCCGCAAAGGCAATCAGCCGGTCAGCTATATCTTTTACGGGATTGGCGGCATCATGCTCGTCGGACTCATCTTTTCGTCGGCGGCATTTGGTTTCGTGTTGTCGGGTCTATTGCTCATGTTCGGTTATCGGCTGTATAAAAACCGTCCGCTCGAATCGAGCCGATTCAAGTCGCACATCCGGCAAGAACAGGCGTTTACGTTCGGAACAATGGAAAGTGGTCACTACGTGCTCCAAGACACGAATGAATTTTTCTTGTTGCGTGACGTCGAACTCGACTTGTCGCGCGCGATTATCCCGGAAGGAGAGACGTTCTTACTGTTGAATGGGCTCGCCGGGGATATCCGGATTCTCATTCCGGCCGGTTACGATTACTCGATTGACGCCTCGATCGGGTTCGGCAAGATTCAAGTCGACGAATCGAATTATTCGCCCGTGTTCAATCGTCGCTTTTATACGGCATCGGACGATTACGCGTCAGCGACGCGAAAAGTCCGGATTCATATCGTGCTCATGAGCGGAAGTGTCGAGGTGATGACTGTATGAAGAAGGACTCGTATCCAAGGACCGTTGTCTGGCATCAACTGTTCAGTAGCCTCTTGACGGCACTGTTCGTCACGATTGCATTTTTAATAGGTGACTCGACTTCACTCCGAGATTTGTTCACACGTGAAGAAGGGTTGCCTTTCGGTGTGTCTATCCTCGTCATCGCCGTCTTGATCGGCAGCGTGTTCGGGGTCGGTTCGTACTTTTATTTGCGCCGTGACTTCCGGGAAGTGGCGATTGCCTTATGGAAGCTCGAGAATCAAAAAGAAATCACGTTCCGGCCGCTGTCGCCTTATCGCGATACACTCGAACGGATTGCACGCATCTCGAAACAGCGCGCAGAAATGGTCGAGATGGCGAAACGGGTCGGTGACCGGCCTGTCAGTGTCGAGGAAGCGCGCAGTGAAGCCGTCATTGAGGAGCGGCGACGTGTCGCCCGAGAGTTACATGACTCGGTCAGTCAGCAACTGTACGCCATCTCGATGATGACGACGGCAGCCAAGCAGACGATCGAGGCGAAGCCGGACGTGGCCGCCAAACAAATCGAACAAGTCGAAGTGATGGCGCAAACGGCTCAGGCCGAAATGCGCTCGCTCTTATTGCAACTTCGTCCCGTCGAACTTGAAGGGATGACGCTCAAGACGGGTATCGAGCGATTGTTAGAAGAGCTGTCGCGCAAACAGTCGACCGAACTTATCTGGCGCCTCGAAGAAGTCGAGTTGTCGCGTCACACCGAAAATGAACTGTTCCGTATCGTTCAAGAAGCGATCAGCAATACGCTTCGACATGCGAAAGCGAAGCGACTCGAAATCGAAATGCGGACCGTGCAACAAACGGTCATCTTAAAAATAAACGACGACGGCATCGGCTTTAATGTCGATGATACACAAGTCGCCTCATATGGCTTACAATCGATAAGAGAGAGGACGGCTGAGGTCGGCGGGACGTTACGACTCGTCAGTGTGCCCGGCGTCGGTACTCAGATTGAAGTGCGTGTGAAACAACAAGTGGAGGGGTTACAATGATTCGAGTCGTATTGATTGATGACCATGAGATGGTGCGGGCCGGAGTCTCGGCGTTCTTGTCGACGCAGCCTGACATCGAAGTCGTCGGAGAGGCATCGGACGGCGCGACTGGAGCGGAACTCGCGATCCAAGAAAAGCCGGATGTGGTCTTGATGGATTTAGTAATGGAACCTGTCGATGGGGTCGAGTCGACAAAACGGATCAAGGCGAGTTGGAAAGACGCTAAAATCTTGGTCGTGACGAGCTTCTTAGATGATGAGAAAGTGTATCCCGTCATCGAGGCCGGGGCGATGAGTTACGTCTTGAAGACGGCAAACGCCAATGAGATCGCTGATGCGATTCGTCAAACGGCAGCGGGCAATCCCGTCATGGCCGCCCAAGTGACGGGCAAGATGCTCGAGCGGCTCCGTCACCCGGAAAAGACGTTGCACGAGAGTCTAACGGCCCGGGAACGTGAGATTTTGCAGTTGATGGCAGAAGGAAAGTCGAACCAAGTCATCGCCGATGAACTATACATCTCGTTGAAGACGGTAAAGACGCACGTCTCCAACATTTTGACGAAGCTCGACGTCTATGACCGGACGCAAGCTGTCGTCTATGCATTTCAACATAACATCGTCAGTAAAGGGTGAACGGGATGCTTCCAACGATTGAAACGGAACGGCTCCGATTACGACAACTCGACGTGACCGACGCTGAGCGGCTGTTCACCATCTTTTCAGACCCAAACATCTTGCGCTACTACGGAATGGAACCTCATACGTCCATCTTGGAGACGCAACAGATGCTTGCCGGTATGCTCGAAGGGATTGAATCCGGTGCGGTGATGCGCTGGGGCATCGTGACGAAAGAGTCGTCCGACTTGATTGGAACGATTGGATTCCATAACCGAGCGCCGCGACATCGACGTGCCGAAGTCGGCTATGAAATTCACCCGAACTATTGGCGTCACGGATATGCGACCGAAGCGCTCCAGGCCGCGTTAACCTATGCCGCGCAGACAGGCGAGATGGAACGGGTCGGGGCCATCGTCTTCACCGAGAACGTCGCGTCGCAACAAATGCTCGAAAAGAACGGCTTCTCGCGGGAAGGGACGCTCCGTCACTATATGCGACAAGGCGACCGCGCGCACGATGTGCATGTATATGGCTATACGACAAACAAGGATCACGCCGACGCGTGATCCTTGTTTTCATTTCTTCTGTGCTTGAATTTGTTCATCAATCTCCGATAAATATTCCCAACGCTCCATCTTCGCATCGAGTGCTTCTTTCAACGCGGCAATATCGGCGTACAGTTCATTCACTTTGCCGAGGTCGCTTCCGGCTATAGCGAGCCGAGACTCCGCTGCATCAATCTCGGACTCGAGAGAAGCGATATCTTCCTCAATCGTCTCCCATTCCTTCTGCTCTTTGAAAGTGAATTTGACGACGTCGACTTTGACGCGCTCTTTCTTCTCTTTCGATTCTTTCTTCACTTGTTGCTTCGTCTGTTCTTGGAGTGTGGCCAAATAATCACTGTACTCGGCGTGATAGACGTTGATTGTCCCATCTTCGAAGGCGATGAGCTGCTCAGCAATCCGATCTAAGAAATAGCGATCGTGACTGACGGCGATGACCGTACCTGGGAACGACTCCAAGTAGTCCTCGAGGACGGACAGTGTCTCCGTATCAAGGTCGTTCGTCGGTTCATCCAAAAACAGTACGTTCGGCTCGTCCATCAAGATACGGAGCAAGACGAGGCGGCGTTTCTCGCCACCGGATAGTTTGGCAATCGGTTTGTATTGCGCGTCCGGGGTGAACAGGAACCGTTCGAGCATCTGACTGGCCGTGATCGTCTCGCCGTCCGGCGTATAAATGACTTGAGCGATGCGTTCAATCTCATCGATGACGCGGCGCGATGTGTCCTCAAACTCGACTTGTTGCCCGTAATAGCCGAGATGGACCGTCTCGCCATGGACGACCGTTCCTTGCGTCGGTTGAAGGCGATGGGCGAGCAAGTTCATGAGCGTCGTCTTCCCGCTACCGTTTGGTCCGACGATGCCGTACCGCTCACGTCGTCCGAACAACCACGTGAAGTCTTGGATGAGCAACTTGTCGTCGTAGCCGAATGATAAGTTCTCGACTTCAATCACTTTTTTCCCGAGACGACGTGATCCGACGGACACTTCGAGCGCCTCATCCTCGGCGAGCGTCTCTTGGTGTTTCAAATCTTCGACGCGTTGGATACGCGCCTTCTGTTTCGTCGTCCGGGCTTTGGCGCCGCGGCGCAACCAGGCGAGCTCGCGGCGCAAGATGTTTTGGCGTTTCTGCTCCATCGAATGCGACCGGGCTTTTCGTTCGGCGCGTTTTTCAAGGAAGAGCTCATAGTTCCCGTCATAAAAATAACTTGTCCCGTCGGCGATTTCGAGAATGTGGTTCGTGACTCGATTCAAGAAATAGCGGTCGTGGGTGATGAGTAAGATGGCGCCTCGATAATCGGCCAGAACCGTCTCGAGCCAAGCAATCGTATCGGCGTCGAGTTCGTTCGTCGGCTCATCGAGCAACAACAGGTCGGCTTCATCGAGCAGAGCGGCGGCCAAAGCGACCCGTTTCTGCTGTCCACCGGAGAGCGAACTGATTTCCGCCGTCACATCCGGAAGGCCGAGCCGATTCAAAATCGATTTCAACTTGGCCTCTGTCTCCCAAGCGTCGGCT
Organism: Exiguobacterium sp. s50; assembly: GCF_018618175.1. Classification (NCBI taxonomy): domain Bacteria; kingdom Bacillati; phylum Bacillota; class Bacilli; order Caryophanales; genus Exiguobacterium; species Exiguobacterium sp. s50. Next base: position 60,992 of record NZ_JACSLP010000007.1, on the reverse strand, counting down.
GCATCGACTGCTTGTTGGGCTTTCATGAAGCGTCCCAACCACTGTTCACTCGTCGGGTTCGCCTCGAGTGCTTGGCGGGCCAGTTCATATTGCTTCAATGCTTGAACGGATGGGGTGTCACTCGTGAACAAGGCGTCCAAAATCGTTTGACCCGGATCGAAATCGACCGTTTGCGTCAAATAGCGAATCCGATAGTCGTTCGGATGTTGCATCGAACCGCGGTCTGCCGTCTCGACGCCAGCGACGATTTTTAAAAACGTCGATTTTCCAGAGCCGTTGACTCCAATCACACCGATGCGATTGCCTGGATGAATCGTCATCGTGACGTCATCGAATAACACTTTATCTGCAAATTCTTTGTGGATACCTTCAATCGTTAATAAGCTCATGATTCTTCTCCTTCAACAACGCGGCGAATCATCGTCTCCGCAAGCGCGGCGATTTCTTTGTTCGGGACGTCGGCCGGATCGATGACCGGTAAAAAGGTGACGTCGATCGTCCCAGGGGTGATACGATTTTTCGTTTCGAGCAAATGATGACTGCCTTTGATGGCAACCGGGACAATCTTGGCGCCACTTGATGTGGCGAGCGTCAGGCTGCCGGCTTTAAACTCTTTAATCGGCCCGCCTTTCGAGCGGGTGCCTTCCGGGAAGACGATAATCGATTGGCCGGATTGAATCGTCTCGACGCCGGAGCGGATGGCTTTAATCGACTGGCGGCGGTCGCTGCGGTCGATGAAGATACAACCCATTAGTTCCATCCAACGTGGGATGATTGGGAACTTTTGAACTTCGATTTTTGAGATGAACGCTTTCGGATGTTTTGTCGCCGTGATCATGATCGGGACATCGAAGTTCCCTTGGTGGTTCGCGACGTAGACGACCGGTTCATTCGGAATGTTCTCTTGGCCGTGAACGCGGACGCGAGCGCCGGCAATCCGGAGTAGAAAGCTTGCCCATGTATAGGCGACGGTTTGAACGTACGCGTAACGTTCGGGCGGCGTCAGCCGTTTCGCTTTCGGATAGAACGGAAGCGTCAGCGGTAAGACGGCAAAAAAGGTGATAAACCAGATGGCGGTGCGGATCATGAGTCATTCTCCTTTCAATCGTACAACTGTTAGTCTGGACACGAAGAAAGAGTCTTCTTCTCTAAGCGAGAATCCGACTCTTCGGCATGAATCCTTATTCCCAGAAGCGAGATTCGCTTTCCTCTTCTTCTTCCTCGAGTTCGAACGTGATTCGTTTATTCACCGGGTCCACGGCAAAGTAAGCCCCGTCTTGATCGATGCTCTTGAACTGCATGACGTGATCAGTGCCGATTTCGAGGGTGAGTCGAATCCGGTTGTCATCGTCGACGAGCAAGATGCCATCTTCTTTCAGCCATAGCTCCATGACAGGTGAATAACGTAATAGCCATTCGTTCGATAAAGGGATTTCATTCATACGTGTTTGTGCCTCCTACGGGTTGAGTCCGTTTTGCTCTCTGTCTACAATAGAATAACAAAAGTGGAGGGTGAAGACGAGTGTTATGTAGAACGTTTACGTGTACTTGAATGCATACGTGCCACGATGCGTTTGATTTTTTTCTGGTTGCGGCGTTCAATCAATAAGACGTTCGTTTGTGCGACTAACTGTTTAAATGAAGATAAGCCCATGGCGAGCAATACGGCGAACAGGAATGTACCGATCGGGTCTTTGAAAAAACCGGTTTGGAGCGAGACGGACAAACCGACGACCGAAAGAATCGTGGTGAGAAAATAAAATAGCATGAGTGGCTCTCCCTTCCCAGATGATTCAATAGTAAAAGCCGAACGTTATGTTCGTTCGACAGCTGCACAAAAAATCCCTTTTTTTGTCGGAACAAAACAAAAAAACGCCTTCTGTCAGGAGAGGGCGTTTACTCTTGGACCATCGTGACGGATGAAGATACGTTTGTATCGACTCCGTTTGAGAAAATGAAGCTAAGTGAAGCGAGTAGCGCGAAGAAAGCAATCAATAAGCCTTTCATAAAGCGCTTCGCAAATGATCGAGATTGAACATCAAACATTTATTATCCCCCGTTCGGCCATGGCTGAAACCTAATTCGTTAAACAACACTTCCTTAATAATAACGTTTTCAAAATGTGGATACTAGATGGAAAATGCACGTTCACAAAATTGTCACAAAATTTGAAATAAAGACGTTAGAATGCTCGCCAATCGGTCATATGCGTCTTCGTCTCTCGTTCACAATTTAGACACAATTAAGCGGAGCAATGAAATCGAACATGATATGATTAGGAACGTGTGTAGGTAGGTATACTGACAGTAATAGATGAAAAAGGATGTGGATTGTATGGCATTACGTGCAGGAGAAGTAGTAGACTTGGTCGCGGAACGTTCAGCTGATTTTGGAGTGTTTATCGGAAACGGTCGCGAAGAGGTACTCCTTCATCGAAAAGAACAAACAGAAGAAGTTGCGGTCGGACAGACGGTACGCGTCTTCCTTTATCACGACTCGGAAGGACGTCTCGCTTCGACGATGACGATTCCTAGTGTCACGTTCGATGACTATGAATGGTATGAAGTGACAGGGGTCCGGTATAACACAGGTGTGTTCGTCAATATCGGGATTCAAAAAGATGTACTCGTCTCATTAGATGATCTTCCTGAGAACCGGTCGTATTGGCCGAAAGAAGGAGACAAGCTATGCATTCGTCTCAAGTACGACCAAAAGAGCCGCCTCCTCGGCGAACCGGCTCATTATGCGTACCTGAACTTATTGGCGCGTCCCGCCAAAGAAGAGTGGGGCAACCAAGATGTGCAGGCGATCGTCGTCAATCGACGCGACGTCGGTGTGAACGTCTGGGTCGAGAACGAGTCGCTTGGCTTCCTACATGAAGCAGAGATGACACGTTGGCCGCGCCTCGGTGAGCAATTGACGGTGCGCGTGACACAAGTGAAGCAAGACGGGACGGTCCTCGTCTCAATGAAACCTCGAGCCTATGAGGCGATCGACCCGGATGCGGAAAGTATCCGTGCCTACATTGAAGAGCGCGGCGGCCAAATGCCTTACGGCGACAAGACGGCGCCGGATGTGATCGATCGTGAGTTCGGGATGAGTAAAGCAGCGTTCAAACGGGCGCTCGGGAAACTGCTGAAAGAAAAGCAAGTTGAAAAACTCGACAATGGCTATAAATTGAAATAAGATAACTCATGTCCAGGTGGCTATAAAAAGTTTTAGAATGTATTTCTTTCATTTTAGAAACAAATGCGTTATAGTAGTAAGAGTTGACTACGAGGAAACATTGTAAAAACGTCTGTAGAACTAAACCTCAGACGTTTTTTGTATGAAAAAAGGAGAATATAATTTGACAAAATTCCAAGATTTACAGTTAAGTGAAGTATTAGTAAAAGGTGTACTCAAAATGGGCTTCGAAGAAGCTACACCGATCCAAGCTGAGACAATTCCTGTCGCACTCACAGGAGTGGACGTATTAGGTCAAGCGCAAACAGGTACAGGGAAAACAGCAGCTTTCGGTATTCCGACAATTGAGCGAATCGATACAAAGGCACGTCAAGTCCAAGCACTTGTTCTTGCACCGACACGTGAACTTGCGATTCAAGTTGCAGAAGAATTGAACAAAATTGGTGAAGCGAAGCGCGTTTACGCACTTCCAGTATACGGTGGCCAACAAATCGACCGCCAAATTCGTGGTTTGAAAAAGAACCCACAAATCGTCGTTGCGACACCTGGACGTCTCATGGACCACATGAAACGCAAGACGATCAAACTCGACGAGATCCAAACAGTGATCTTGGATGAGGCAGATGAAATGCTCAACATGGGCTTCGTTGAAGATATCGAGATGATTTTGAAAGGCCTTCCGGCTGAACGTCAAACGCTTCTCTTCTCTGCAACAATGCCACCACAAATCAAGAAGATTGCTGAGCGCTTCATGAAGTCGCCGACAATCATCAAAGTCAAAGCGAAGGAAATGACAGTTGAGAACATCAACCAACAATTCCTCGAATTGCGCGAAGGCCAAAAATTCGATACGCTTTGCCGTTTGATCGACATCGACTCGCCAGAACTCAGCATCATCTTCGCTCGTACGAAGAAACGTGTTGACGAAGTGACAGAAGCACTGATCAAGCGTGGTTACACGGCTGATGGTCTTCACGGTGACTTAACGCAATCAAAACGTGACCAAGTCATCCGTCGCTTCAAAAACAGCACGATTGACATCTTGGTCGCAACAGACGTAGCGGCACGTGGTCTTGATATCACAGGCGTTACACACGTTTACAACTTTGACGTCCCACAAGACCCGGAAAGCTACGTGCACCGTATCGGACGTACAGGCCGTGCTGGTAAAACAGGTACAGCTCTTACGTTCATCACGCCACGTGAATTCGGTCAAGTCAAAGCAATCGAACGCGTAACAAACAAGAAGATGAACCGTCGTCACGTTCCGACAATCGCAGAAGTGCTTGAGGGCAACCAAAAGCAATCGGCTGAAGATTTGATCGAACGTGTACAAGCGGGCGACTTCAAAGCTTACACGCAACTTGCGACTGAGCTTCTTGAAGAATACGAAGCAGTCGAGCTTCTCGCAGCGGCACTTCGTGGATTGACGAAAGAGCCAGATTCAACTCCGGTTGAAATCTCGTATGCAGAACCAGTTCGCGTCAAACGTCAAGGTGGACGCAACGACCGTGGTGGATACCGTGGAAATCGCAGTGGCGGCGAACGTCGTGGCGGCGGTGACCGTGGTGGACGCAGCGGTGGCGGCGGTGGATACCGTGGCAAACGCACGGGTGGAGAAGACCGTCGTCGTTCAGACGACCGTGGCCCACGCCGTCCGCGTGACTAATCAATAACCCAAAACCGCATCTCCCTAAGTGGATTTGCGGTTTTTTTTTTGGTGTCATGCTACACTAAACGAGTAGAGACAGAAAAATGAGGTGTCAACGGATGATTGAATTAGGTTTTGGTCTCGTCATACTATTGGCGTGCGTCCTGGCTTTGAAACCGATTATAACGCGGACCGAACGTCCGAATTTCCGATATATCCCGGTCGCCACGCTCCTGTTCGGCGCCATGATTTGGCTGGTGATGGCCATCGGCGTCGGTGGGAAGATGGGAATCGGGTACGGTGTGATGAGTATCGTATATTTCATTGCTTGTTTCGGTGCCTATATGTATGTGCATACACGAGCGAGCTGAACCCAGCTCGCTTTCGTGTTTAGAAAAAAAGACGAGGTGATCAAGGTGGATGCAGTGGATGTGATGATGAACCCAGAAGAAGTCGAAGTGACATTTGAACCGATTCTCGGGGCTGCTACCTTTCAAGTAGAGGGGTATATGGTGCATGGGCAGTTCAGGGGCGAATCGCTCACCCCTTTCTTTTATGACGATGACGTTCCGCTGGAGTATCAGCTCGACATCGCTAAACGCATGGAGCGTCTTGCCGCCGAACAGTTGCGGGACGAAACGCAATTCGTCACGTTCCGATGTCGGTCAGAATGGATTCTCGATCAAGGCGGCGAGGCGTTTTTGGCCCCGCTGCGGGAGTTGAACTTCCCGCTCCATCGCATTTATGTGACACTTCAAGGGACTGACCTCGTCGACGTGTCACGTTTGTCACGAGTCGTCCAATATTATCGTTCGTCCGGTGTCAAAGTCGCGCTCGACTTCGCTGAGTCGACAAGCATTGAAGATATCATGACGGTGGCGCCTGAGATGCTACTCGTCGATTTGGCGACGATGGTCGAGAAGAAGACGTTATCGGTCACGTATCCGCAAATGCTTCAGACGATGGAATATATCGCTTCCCGTCTCGGGGCTCCGCTCTTGTACAAATCAATTGATCACCTCGGGCAGCTGCGTTATGCGTGGCGTCATGGCGGACGTTATTATATGGGTGGACTCCTGGGTCAAGGTGATGCGACACCGCCGCGCGAAGCGAAAGGCATGAGCGTCTTGACACAAGAAGTGCCGTCATTCTTCTTGCACGATCAAGAGCGGATCAAGCGATTGTATGAGCTTGAGTTCGAACTCCATAAACAAATTCACGACCTCGTCCAAAGCGGGAAGTGGTCGCGCGATAAAAAAGATGAATGGTTGCTCCATATTGCGCCGAAACTCGAAGGAACGTTCGTCCGCTACTATTTGACGGACCAAACCGGGTTCCAGACGAGCGCGAACGTCTATCAGGCGCAGTCAAATTGGACAGTCGACAATACGTATCGCGGCTATAACTGGAGTTTCCGACCGTACTTCATTCGCACGATGGCGGCGATGGACGTGCGCGGACGAGGCTACTTGTCCGAGGATTATCGTGACTTCAGCTCGAACGAAGTGACACGGACGTTCAGTTATCCGTTACCGGATGGCATGTTCTTGTTTGCGGATTTATCAGAAGAGTTCTTATATCAAAATCGACTATTAGATTGAGAGGGAAAACGATGTTAGATTATGATTACGATGCATTGCGTGAGATTGGACGGATTGTCGCCTTGGCGCGCGACGAGATGGCGAAAGCGGTCAAACCGGGCATGACGACGAAACAGTTGGATGAGATTGGACAACGTATTTTGGAAGCGGAAGGGGCCGCCTCGGCCCCGATTACGATGTATGAGTTCCCAGGCTACACGTGCATCTCCATCAATGAAGTCGCAGCCCACGGGATTCCGGGCGAGCTTGTCATCCAAGACGGGGACGTGGTCAACGTCGACGTCTCGGCCGTGAAGGATGGTTACTATGCCGACACTGGGCGTACGGTCATCGCGGGCACACCGAAATCGGCTAAACACGAGCGTTTGGTCGAAGTGTCATTGACCTCGCTCGAAGCGGGTCTCAGCAAAGTGAAGGCGGGCGTCAAGGTCAACCAAATCGGCAAGGCGATTTATGCCGATGCCCGGAAGAACGGCTTCACGGTCATCCGCAACTTAGCGGGCCATGGTCTTGGGCGCACCCTTCATGGGGAGCCGGAGACGATCTCGAACTATTATAGTCGTGAAGAGAACGACATTTTGAAGGAAGGTCAAGTCATTGCCGTCGAGACATTCATCTCGACGCAAGACGAAATCGTCTATCAATCGGAAGAAGACGGCTGGTCGTTGTTCACCCCGAACAACAGCCTCGTCTCTCAATTCGAGCACACGGTCGTCGTCACGAAAGACGGCTATGAAGTGTTGACGGGCACATTCCGTTAACGATGAAAAAGCGGCAGACGCGAGGTCTGCCGCTTTTTTTGCGGAGTTTTTACAGGAGTCGAACTGTCTGTTCGCTCAGTTGCTCGATTGTCGTCCAATCCGGTGCGACCTGGTCGGGAAGCATCAACTGTCCGTTCTCGACCTCAAGCGGGGTATCGAGCAAATCGGTCTCGAAGTAAGCGCTCGTCCCGGCCATATCGGCCGGGTAGGCGGCTCCGCTCATTGAGGCGAATAAGAGCGTGTGATAACGGCCGATGGAGGACTCATACATACCACCAACCCAGTAGGGGGTGCCGCTATCGCGAATCGCGAGTGCCTCGCTCCAGCCGCCGACGCGGGCCGGTTTGATATTGACGATGCGACCGGCTCGAAGTCGATGCATCGTCGCCACGTCTTGAGCCGAACTGATCGATTCATCGAGACAAATCGGTGTGGTGAGCCGTGCCTGCAAGTCTGCTGTCTCGACCCAATGTGTGCTCGGATAAGGCTGCTCAATCATCAAGAGACGGTAGGTATCTAACGCCTCAAACCAGTCAAGCGGTTGCTCGGAGCCACTTCCGTTCAAATCAATCATGAGCGGGGCGTCCGGAAAATTGTTCCGAATTTCGCCGAGCGCAGGGAGTAGTTCATGCGGGGACGCTTTTAACTTGATCCGGTCGAATCCGGACGCGAGCGCAGACTCGATGGCGTTCAATGTTTGACTGAGCAGACCGATGCCGATGGTCCGGCCACAGGCCACGGTGTCGCCGGCTTGGACGTATTGTTTTAATGTCTGATTCGCGCGGGCCGCTTCCACCTCCCATAGAGCGCTTTCCCACATCGCTTTCGCCATCGGGTGGCCGATGATGGAGCTGACATGGGTACCGAACGAGGCGGCGGACAACGTCATTCCTTTCAACAGTTGGATAATTAAAGCGGACGTATCGATGACGGAGCGGACGGTCTCAGCCGTATACCATGGCGTCTCGAACGCGACACCTTCCCCGTAGCCGACAACACCGTCGACCGTCTCCAGACGGAGAATGACCGTCCGTCTCGTCGTCAACACGGCGTGGGCGGTGACAATCGGATGTTTGAACGTGAGGGGGACGATATACAGTTCAGCGCGACGAATCATGGTCAGCCTCCTTTAAGCGATGACGCATCAATTTACCGTTGGCGTTACGAGGCAACTCGTCGACGGCAATCCATGCTTTCGGATGTTTATAAGACGCCAGATGGTCGTGCAACAGCTGAATTGCCTCATCGAAATCGAACGTACCGACCGTGAAGGCGACAGGTATCGCTCCCCAAGTCGGGTCGGGACGACCGACGACCCCTACGTCTTGAATGCCCTGGCAACGCAATAACACGCTCTCGATTTCGGCTGGATAAATGTTCTCGCCGCCAGAGATAATCAAGTCACTGCGACGGTCATGGACGTACAAGTAACCATCCTTGATTGTGCCGAGATCACCGGTCTGCCAATAGCCGTCGGGCGTCCAGGCGTCGGCCTCTGGCTGTCTATAGTAACCAGGGGTCACCGTCGGTCCGTTCACTTCAATCTCCCCATCCGCATTGATACGGAGTTGGGTCGGCGCAATCGATTGACCGCTCGAACCGATGTGGGCGAGCGCCTCGGATGGCAAGAGCGTCGCGACTTGCGAACACGTCTCCGTCATTCCGTACGTCTGGGCGACCGGTAACTGCCGCCGCTCGGCTTCTTCGAGCAACGGGCGCGGTACGGGACCACCACCGACGAGCAGAAGTCGTAGCTGATGGCGGGAAAGACCTGCGTCGAGGAGACGCTGAAGCATGACGGCGACAAGCGAGATGTGGGTGATTCTTGCCGTCTCAATCAACTCGAGTGTCTGGACGACATCGAACCTCGGTTCGACGTATAATGTCGAACCGAAACGGGCGCTCCGATACACTTGGGCGAGTCCGCTCATATGGAAGAGTGGCGTGACGATGAGCATCCGATCACTCATCCCATATCCGAGGCGAGTCTTGGCCGCCTCGGCGCTCGCGATGTGATTGCCGAACGTCTGCTTTACGGCCTTGGCTCGACCGGTCGTGCCTGAGGTGAACATGAGCGACATGACTTCATCGTCTGCCCACTCGTGCGGTGTGGCGAGTGACGCCTCATCTCGTGACGTCAACGCGAATTGGGTGATCGACAGTTCAATCGGTTCATCGACGAGCAATACATCGATATCGGCCGTCTCGATTTGTCCTGCCAGTTCGCTCATCGTCAACCGTGTGTTGAGCGGAACGAGCACTTTTCCGAGTAACTGGATGGCATGGACAGCGATGACATAATCAGCGCTGTTCGCAGCGCGTAATCCGATATGGCGGGCTTCGGGTGCGACCCGTTCCAAGAAGTGGGCTAAACGGGCACTCTCCGCGCTTAACTCGGCCCAGGTCAAACTGACGGACGCGGTGACGAGTGCCATGGCGTCACGTCGATGTTGTGTCACATAACGATTCATCATCAGGACCTCCAAAAAAAGAGTAGCGAAGTCGCTACTCTTTGTCGATTTACGGGAAACGCGGGAACTGACCGAAGTCTGGGTCGCGTTTTTCTTTGAAAGCGTCGCGTCCTTCTTTCGCTTCGTCTGTCGTGTAGTAGAGAAGCGTCGCGTCGCCGGCAAGCTGTTGAAGTCCTGCAAGTCCGTCCGTGTCGGCGTTCATCGCTGCCTTCAAGAAGCGAAGGGCCGTCGGAGAGTGTTGCAAGATCTCTTGGCACCATTGGATCGTCTCGGCTTCAAGTTGCTCGAGTGGGACGACCGTGTTGACGAGTCCCATGTCAAGCGCCTGCTGTGCGTCGTATTGACGGCAGAGGTACCAGATTTCGCGTGCTTTCTTGTGGCCGATGATGCGAGCCAAGTAACCTGAACCGTAACCGGCATCGAACGAGCCCACTTTTGGTCCAGTTTGACCGAAACGGGCGTTGTCGGCTGCAATCGTCAAGTCACAGACGACGTGCAAGACGTGTCCGCCACCGATTGCATAACCGGCTACCATGGCGATAACTGGTTTCGGGATGACGCGAATCAAGCGTTGAAGGTCGAGGACGTTCAAGCGTGGAATCTCGTCGTCACCGACGTAGCCGCCGTGGCCGCGTACTTTTTGGTCGCCGCCTGAGCAGAAGGCTTGATCGCCTTCACCAGTCAAGATGATGGCACCGACTTCTTTATCGTCACGGGCGCGTGCGAACGCGTCGATGAGCTCGTTTACCGTGAGTGGACGGAACGCGTTCCGTACTTCCGGACGGTTGATGGTGATTTTGGCGATGCCGTTCCACTTCTCGTACTTGATATCTTCGTACGTGCGGACCGATGTCCAGTTTGCTACTGATTCCATTTAAATTCCCCCTAAAATCAATTTCTCTATCATTGTACCAAATTGTTGGGCATTCTCGACATGTGGAGCATGAGATGCGTCCGAAATTTCATGAATTTCAATATCGGGACGAATCAACTGCATGTTCCGAGCAATCTGTTGAAACTTCACATCGTGTTCTCCGACAATCAAATCGGTGCGAGGTAAGCGCTCGAGTAGCGGCCAGAGCGACGGCATGCTGCCCGTCCCGATAGCGCGAAGGCTGTCCGCGAGTGCGACTGGATGTTGGGCCAACCGCTCAGGACGGAGTGCGGCACGCATCTCATTAGTCTGATGCCAGAGCGGAAGCTGTTCCCAACGGTCGACGAACGCCTCAAGTCCTGCTCGCTCGATGAATTCAGCGAGCTTTTCGTCTTGAAGCCGGCGTTGTCGACGTTCGGCCGCACTGAGTCCGGGCGTCGTGCTAATGCCGATAAAATGGGTGACCCGATCATCATAGGCGGCGAGTGTCATGCCGACACGTCCGCCGAGCGAGTAACCGACGACCGTCCACGGACCTTCGTCCGTATCGAGTAGCGCCGACAAGTCTTTTACCTGTTGACTCATCTTGGCACGCTCGACCGGCTGATGGCCCGTTTCACCATGTTGCAACAGTGTCGGGGCGACGAGTCGGACGGGTAGTTCCGGGAAGCGGGAAAGCCATCCCGCGTTTCCTGTGAAGCCGTGCAACAGCAAGACCGGCCGGCCGTTGCCGCGTTCGAGCACCTCGTACGAGACGCCTCGCAGCGAACGCATCACGACTCATTCCCCGTCGCCAAGCGGTCCGTGAGCGAAGCAGTCCAACGACGGTGCTCCGCCACGTTCGTCGTACGGTCGGATGGAAACTCGATGAGTTGGACGCCCGCCTCGATGGCGGCCGTGACGTCTTCAGGCTGCTCCAGCCGTTGATAGCTGAGCCCGTATGTGTCAGCGAATCCACGCAGGTTCAGCTGCAGCGGTGTCCCGAACAAGTCCTCGAACATTTGCGGTGCGATCGAAGCTTGTGGCAAGAAGGAGAAGATGCCGCCCCCGTCGTTGTTGACGACGACGATGGAAAACGAACCTGGATGCGATTTGACGAGCTGGAGCGCGTTGCTGTCATGATAAAATGCCAAGTCGCCAATCAACAAGGCGGCCTTGTCCGTATCGTGACAGGCACCGAGCGCGCTCGAGATGATGCCGTCAATCCCATTCGCCCCGCGGTTGGCGACGACGTCAATCGACTGACCGGCTGAAAGTGTCGTATCGATATCACGAATCGGCATGCTATTGCTAACGAAGATGCGTTCGAGACGTGACGCTAGCAAATGACGCGTCAATGCACTTTCTCCGCTCAAAGCAGGTTTCGCGGATTCGATGATCTGTTCGAACAACGCGAACCGATCGAATAAGTCGACGTCATAGTTTTTGTTGATGGCGGCTACATAATCAATCGCATCTCCGTACACGACCGTAGCATGATTTGACGGGTCGCGGAACGAGCCCGGTTGCTCAATCAAGACGCACGGGACGTCCTGGAGCCACTGGTTCAATCGTTTCGAGACGGGAGCGGCGCCGAAGCGGACGACCGTGTCAGGCGTCCATTCCGTCCGATGCTCGCTCGCGAGCCATGTGTCGTAGTTCGTCAGCACGTGATCAAATCGGCGCATCCCGCTCAACGGGTCGGCGAAAATTGGGATATGATACGTTTGCGCCGCTTTATAAATCGCTTCAAGCCATGACGCCGGTGTCCCGGGACCGACGAGGAAGGCGAGACGGTCAACATCGATGTCTCGTTTGAAGCGGTTCACGTCACTTGTTGTCGGCTTGAGATAGGTCGGTTCAGACAATTCGGCGTCCCCTTCAAGCAGTGACGTTAAGCGTTCGATGTCCGGCAATAACGGCTCGCGGAACGGGATGTTCACGTGGACTGGTCCGAACGGCGCGTGCATGCTCGTTCGAACGAGCCGGCTCACCGCTTGTTCCATGTAGCGCTGGCTGGCGGCTTCAGGAACAGGGAGGTCGATGCTCGCTTTGACATGCTCGCCGTACAGCCGGACTTGATCGATTGCTTGAGGAGCGCCGACGTTCCGGAGCTCATGCGGACGGTCTGTCGTCAATACGATGAGCGGCAACTGCGAGATGTTCGCCTCGGCCACCGCAGAAAAGTAGTTGGTCGCGGCGGTGCCACTCGTGCAGATGAGCGCGACCGGTCGCAACGATGAGGTGGAGCGGGTCAAGCCGAGAGCGAAGAAGGCGGCCGAACGTTCATCGACGATGATATGATGACGGACGCTCGGATGAAGATAAGCGGCCATGGCCAGCGGGGTCGAGCGCGAACCGGGACTGATGACGATATCCTCGACGCCTTGTTCGACGAGCCGGTTCATCATCTGGGCGACCCAATCCGTTAACGTTTCATTCATGCTTGATTGCCTCCTGCGCTTACTTTGTCCAACCCGAGTGCTTGCTTGATTGGACTGAGCTTGATTTCCGTCTCGGCGAGTTCCGCTTCGAGCTCAGACTCTTGGACGATTCCACAGCCTGCGTATAGCGCCACGAATTGGTGATGCACGAGGGCGGACCGGATTGAGACGACGAATTCGCCTTCTCCTTCCGTATTCAACCAGCCGAACGGCGAACCGTACCAACCGCGGTCGAAGCGCTCAATCTCACGCAATAAGCGGACAGACGTCCGTTTCGGTGAACCGCCGAGCGCGGGGGTCGGGTGGAGCGACTCGATGATGGACAGCAATGACGCGTTCGTATCGAGCGTCGCTTGAATCGGTGTATGCAGATGGAACACCGAGCGATTTTCTAATATACGCGGCGTTTCGGGTGCCTTGATAGTAGCCGCGTATGGAGTGAGGGCGTTTTTAATGTCCTTCACGACAATTTGATGCTCATCTAAATTCTTCGCATCGTGCAACAGCGTCTGTTTGGCTACATCCGCCTCGATTTCTGTGTCCGGTCGTTTAATCGTTCCGGCGATGGCTGCCGTTTCGATGTACGGTCCTTGTTTTTTGACGAGGCGCTCCGGGGTCGCCCCGAAAAAGCCGATTTCTCGCTTCGGTTGATATAAGAAGACGTAACTGCCCGTTTGATGTTCTGACAAATGGCGTAACGTCGTCGCGAACGGGAACGGCTCTTCTGATGTTTGATATATCTCTTCACGGGCGATGACGATTTTCTCGACGCGTTCTTCCGAGATGTTCAGTTTGGCTTGTTGGAAGCTCGACTTGAAGTGGTCGACGCCATCTTTCACTTGAGAGTAGGTCGGTGCCTGCTCGTCGGGAGCGTGCAACGCGTTGAACTGGGCGAGCTGATCGGCCAGTTGAATCAAATATTGTTCGACTGAACGTTTCGCGGAGACGAGTGTCGAGACGGTCAACGTGTGTTTGTCACCCGAACGGCGATATAAAAATTTAGGCACGACCAATGACGCTTCGCCGAACGCTTCCCACATATTTTTCTGGGGGCGGATGAACGTGTCGAACGAGAAGCCTGAGAACGCATAAATGACCGCATCGACGTCCCGGCGGTGCAGGCTCCAATCATATTGCAACCGTTGGAACCGTTCCGGGCCAGAAGCCGTCAACACGAGCGCATCGGCACATCCGAGCATCTCGAGGGAGCGGTCGGGTGTCGAAAAATAATAATGGGACGTTTCGGTATTTTGAATGATATGAAACGCGTCGAACGAAGGGATCTCCCACGTGTAGGAGGCCAAGACCGGCCGTTGCCAAGCACGTGCCCGTTTATGGGCTTGCTCGATTCGTTGTTTAATGTGTGTTTGAGTATCTGGCATGTAAGAAAAGCCTCCTCAATCCAATGGAATTCTCATTCTTTAGTGTATCATGACTTCACGGCAGAACTGGCCGTCAAATGCTCGGGAAAGTGAAGGGAACCGTTCGAGCGACGGGCATTGACAGATTTTTTTAAAGAGACGTAAACTAACGAAGGGAGGGAAGTGCATGAAGAAGAGAGAGAAAGGTGCCTATTGGCGCATGATTCGTCCGCACACATTGACGGCGAGCTTCATACCGGTGCTGTTAGGGACGTTCATCGTCCTCGGGCAAGTCGAATTGAAATGGGGACTGTTCCTGGCGATGCTCATCGCCTCGGTCTTGATTCAAATCGCGACGAATTTATTCAATGAGTATTACGATTATAAGCGCGGGCTCGACCATGAAGGGTCAATCGGAATCGGTGGTTCAATCGTACGCGATGGATTCACACCGGGCCAAGTCCTCGGGATTGCCCTTGGGATGTACGGGGTAGCGGCCGTGCTCGGTCTTTATATCGCCGCTTCGACGAGCTGGCACTTGATTTGGATCGGCGTGTTGTCGATGGTCGTCGGGTTCCTCTATACAGGAGGTCCGCTTCCCATCGCCTATACACCGTTCGGTGAACTCGTCGCCGGTCTGTTCATGGGGTATGTCATTATCGGGATTTCAGGATACATCCAAATCGGAACGGTGACGACGGAGCTGTTGCTCGTGTCGTTCCCGATGGCGCTGTTAATCGGGGCCATCTTGCTCGCGAACAATATTCGCGACTTAGATAACGATAAAGTGAACGGGCGCAAAACGATTGCCTGTCTCGTCGGACATCGACGTGCGGTTCTCGTCTTAGCCGGATTCTTTATCGCGGCGTTGATTGGCATTATCGTCGCTGTCGTCGGGTTTGGCGTGACGCCTTGGGTGCTGTTGTCACTCTTGACCATTCCGATTATGATTCGGGCGGTGAAACGCTTTTGGATCAAACAGGAACCGGCTCAATTGATGCCAGCGATGGCGATGACCGCAAAAGTGAACACGTTGTTCGGTGCTTGGATGGTCATCGGTTTGATGGTCGCGCGATTCATCGCGTAAATAAAAGGAGGGAACCATATGTCAGTCGTTCAAGAAATGTTAGCGTTCAATGAAAAATTCGTCTCGGAGAAACAATACGAAGAGTTCGTCTCGGACAAGTTCCCCGATAAGAAAATTGTCATTTTAACATGTATGGATACACGTCTGACGGCGTTACTGCCGAAAGCTCTCGGTTTGAAAAACGGGGATGCTAAAATTATAAAAAATGCGGGTGCTGTCCTATCACATCCGTTCGGTTCGGTCATGCGTTCCATTCTTGTCGCGCTGTATGCGCTCGGAGCGGAAGAAGTCATCGTCATCGGGCACTATGATTGCGGGATGGCGGCCATCGACCCAAACGCGGTCATCGGCGAAATGGAGCGTCGCGGGATCGAACCGCAAACGCTCCAGACGCTCAAATCGTCGGGTATGGATTTGGAGAAGTGGTTACACGGGTTTGACTCGGTCGAAGCGAACGTCGTCAACTCGGTCAGTCTCATCAAAAACCATCCACTCTTGCCACCGGGCACGAACGTCCACGGATTCGTCATCGATCCGGCGACGGGACGTCTCGATGTCGTCGAAGCATAACGTAAAAGGCGGTCTCTCCTGCAGAGACCGCCTTTCTTTCGTTACCCGTATGTGTTGACGGGAATGTCTTTATACTCGTCCTCGTCCGAATCTTTCGATTTGGACTTTTTATTTTTCTTATAGTTTTTCTCGTACTCACGTTCGCTCGGCGTTTTGAAGAAACGTTGCCAAGTAGCATTGATTTCTGACC
The DNA here is from genome assembly GCF_018618175.1 of Exiguobacterium sp. s50. NCBI lineage: Bacteria > Bacillati > Bacillota > Bacilli > Caryophanales > Exiguobacterium > Exiguobacterium sp. s50. The sequence goes on along the minus strand of NZ_JACSLP010000007.1, from coordinate 44,817 downwards.
CGATCAAAATGATCATGCCGGTCAATTGTAACCAGAGCAACGTGACGATAATCCCCCCGAGTGAACCGTACGTCGAATCGTAGTTGCCGAAGTTTGAGACGTACAGGCTGAATCCGAGTGAGACGAGCTGCCAGGCGATGACGCCGAAGATCGCGCCTGGAATCGTGCTCTTCCAAAACACGTGTTGTTGAGGAGCAATCTTATAAAAAATCGAGAGCGTCAAAATCAAGATGACGGTCGTCAACACGTAGCGGAACACGTTAATCAAGATGACGTCAGCCCCTGAGATGGGGATGAAGCGCATCAAAAAGTCGATGATTTGTGAACCGAACACGTTCGAGACAATGAGCAACAGTACGCCGACACCGAGCAAGAGCGTCAAGCCGAGCGCGATGCCTTTGCTGACGAAGAAGTTTCGTTCGTTGTCTTCCCCGTATGCGTGAATCGCCATGTTAATCAAGCGTTCGACCCCTTTAGCGGCCGACCAAATCGCCAAAATCGCACCGATTGAGAGGAGTCCGCCGCGCGGTTCGCCAATCGCGTCAAAAATCCCGGTCAAAAAATCAGTCGCGGCCGCCCCAGGCGCCAAGTTGTTCAACTGTTCTTGGAACGATGCCTGGGAAATGTCGAAGAACGACAGCAACGCGAGAATGAAGATGATGCCCGGAAAAATCGATAAGAACCAAAAAAAAGCGAGCGTCGCGCCGTAATCTTGAACATCATGTTCTTTGAAGCGACGAAGCAACTCTTTCCCGAAGGCGAACCAATTCTTTTTTTCTTTCACTTCTGTAGTATCCATGTATGAGCCTCCTGAACGTTATCGTTAGAAACTTTCTTTCCCGAAATGTCAGGAGGCTACACATAAAATCAGTCTTCGGCCAGCGTTTTATTGAAAAAGCGCTCGGCCTCGTTCGCGAGCAAGTCGGCGAGTGACGGCGGTCGTACCGGCAAATGGCTGAGCGCGCTGCGTTTCACCCACATTGGTGTGTATGAACCATTCGTCTGTTCGGCTTGAAACTCTTCGCCGGTGCCGGTGCCGAATTCGCCACCGGTCACGCGAGCCCAGTAATACGGGTTCAACTCGCCATTGAAAGCGACGTGAGCGGCTACCCCTTCGAGTTCGACGTGGACGCCGAGCTCTTCGAACGCCTCACGGACGGCCGTCTCTTGGGCGGTATGGCCGAATTCGACTCCGCCACCTGGGAAGACATAATACAAAAGGTTCTCTTTTTCTCGGCGAATGAGCGCGACTTCGTCATGTTCATTCACGAGGATGATGGCACTGCGTAATTTCGTTCTGACCAATGGAATCGTTCCTTTCGATTTCGAATCGTGAACAAAACGCATCGACTCGCGGCCGATGCGTTTTGGTTAATCTGCTGCTGGTTGTTCGAGTGATGCATACATATCAGGCGTCAGGCCGTTATCGTGCGAGGCGATGACTTTCCCGGCGACGCGCATCCCGAGTCGGAGCGCATCCTCAATCGGATGGCGTTTCATCAACTCGGAGATGACAGCGGAGAAGAACGAGTCACCGGCACCGGTCGAGTCGGCGACTTTCACTTTCGTCGTCGGGACGTGGCCTTGTTCGTTCGTACGCAAGTCGACATAGACCGCACCGAGTTCACTCATCGTGACGATTGTGAGCGGGGCACCTTTCATGGCGAGCACTTCAGCGACACGTAACGCATCGTCCACCGTGACGATCGACATGTCAGATAGAATCTCTGCTTCTTCACGGCTACAGATGAAGCCGGTGAAGCCTTGAAGCAAATGGCGGTTCCGTTCGATGACAGACAGATGGCCGCACACGCCGTAAAGCGGGAGTTTCATCTCGCGGCATAGCTCAATCGTCTCGTTGAGCACGTTGACCGACAAGTCGAGGTCGATGGCGACCGCCTGACTTTCGGCGAACACCGTATCGATGCGACGAAGGATACATTCTTCCATCATCGCCTCGTCCGGTTGCTTCGAGATCGACGTTTGAAGATCGCCGTTGTTATCCATGACGGCTAGCCACATGCCCATGCCGTTGTCATCGAGCAAATCGACGTGATCGACGTTCACATTCAAACCGCGGAGCTCCTCGAGGACACCCATCCCGATTTGATCGTTCGTCACGGTCGACACGAAACGGACATCATTGCCGAGGACACCTAAATTTTGAGCGACGTTACGGCCGGTTCCGCCGTTTGAGAACGCGATGTCACCGACGTTCTTGGCATCTTTATGGAGCGGGGCGAACGAGGTTCCTTTAATATCGACAAACACTTTGCCGATTACTGCTATCGTATTCATACACTGTACCACCTTTAGCCAATCTTCCTAATCAGTTCCGGTCTAATTAGACACATTGTTTCAATTATAGCGAAATCGCCAACGGCTTTCAATGACGGTGTCGATTTTTGTCAGTCCCATGACGTGCTGAGCAAGCGCAGGCCGTTCAAAATGACGAGGATGGTCGATCCTTCGTGCCCGACGACGGCGAATGGCATGACGAGCAATTCGAAGATGTTCGTCGCAATCAATACGAGGATGACCCCTAATGCGAACACGACGTTTTGGAGGACGACCCGATTCAACTTACGCGACTGTTTGATGGCCGAGCTTAGGCGGTTCAAGTCGTTCTTCATCAAGACGACGTCGGCCGTCTCGAGAGCGGCGTCAGTCCCTTCTCCCATCGCAATCCCGACATCGGCCGTCGCGAGGGCAGGGGCGTCGTTAATCCCGTCACCAATCATGCCGATGCTGCCATACTCTTGTTTCAATCGTTTAATGTGCTCGACTTTCTCTTCCGGAAGGCATTCGGCAATATAGCGGGTCAAGCCGGCCTCGGAGGCGATGGCGCGTGCTGTTGCCTCGTTGTCACCCGTAATCATGATGGTGGCGATGCCGAGGTGGTTGAGTCGCTCGATCGCTTGCTTGGCCTCGGGACGCAACGTGTCTCGAAGCGCGAACGCCCCAATTGTCTTCTCTTCGTCACTGATGAATACGAGTGTATGGCCTTCCGCTTTCAAACGTTCGACTTCGTCGCGGAAAAAGTCGTGGCTGCGATCGGCGAATTTCTGTTTACCGACCCGGTAAGCGACACCGTCGATGGTCGCTTCAATCCCAGACCCGGTCACGTCTTTAAAGTGTTCCATTGCCCCCGTATAACTGCCCGTGTACTGAACGAGCGCCTCGGCGAGCGGATGCATCGAATGTTCTTCAATCAAGCTGACAATGCGATACACGTGTTCTTGTGTCGTATCGGGATGAATCAACGCCGCTTGGACTTCTGGTTTACCGATTGTGAGCGTACCGGTCTTATCGAACGCGACGGCTTTCAAACGTCCCATATTTTCGATATGGACACCGCCTTTGAATAAAATCCCGTGTTTAGCAGACGAGGCAATGGCTGCGAGTGCCGCCGGCGTGATGGCGGCAACGAGTGCACACGGCGAAGCGACAACGAGAAGGATCATCCCGCGGTAAATGCTCGTCTCGAGCGACCATGACGTCAATACCGGGCCGAGCAAGATGATTGCCGTGACGGAAGCGAGCACAACTTGAACGTAGCGTCCCTCGTACCGGTCGATGAACTGGGCGGACGGTGATTTTTCTTCTTGCGCCTGCTGGACCATTTGAATGATTTTTTGGAACAATGTCTCTGTGGCGAGCTTTGTCACTTCGAGCGTCAAGACACCGTTCAAGTTTACGCTTGATCCATATACCTCATCGCCGACGTTCCGGTCGACCGGAATCGATTCACCGGTGATGGCGGCTTCCTCAATCGAGGCGCTACCTTTCAAAATCCGACCGTCGACCGGGATGCGCTCGCCGGGTCTTACGTAGATGTGGTCACCGACGCGCAGTTCGTCGATATGGACGACCTCGAGGCCGCCCGAGCTGTTCAATCGGGTCGCCTGCTCAGGTTGGAGTTCCATGAGCGATTCAAGGGCACGCTCATTTTTATTCATCGTATACGTCTCAAGGGCGCCTGATAACGCGAAGATGAAGATTAGGATGGCGCCTTCCATCCAGTACCCGATTGAAGCAGCACCGATGGCGGCGATAATCATGAGTAGCTCGACGTTCAAGGAGCGCGTCTCCCATGTATCGGTCAAGCCTTCCTTGGCTTTGGCATATCCGCCGATTAAAAAGGCGGTCAAATACAGAGTGACGTAGAGCGCAGGAGCTCCGTCTTGTCTTTCCGCGATATATGCGAGTACAATCAATACACCACTGATGAGCGCCATGATGAGCTCGATATGTTCGACCCAGCTGGCCCGTTTGAAGACGTGGCTTTTTTCGTGTGTGACGGTTGATGTGTTCATGTGAGCACCTCTTTCTAATTGAGAATATATATCAGTTAAATGATAATGAATGAGGATGATTATCATTATCCATTGTTGATATTATTAGGTTTTACGCGAATTAAAGGTGAATACCTTATTTATAATGATTATCGTGTAAGTCTATTTTAGCACCAAACGTAATCACTCACAAACTAAAAGATTAAGGAGTTTTTGTGTCATGCCGAATGTATTTCAACGCCCTTGGACGGTCACGTTCTTAGCCCTATTCAACACGTTCTTATGGGGGAGCGCCTTTCCGTTCATCAAACTGAGCTACGAAGCGCTCGATATCCAGGAAAACGAATACGGGCAACAGCTGTTCTTTGCCGGGGAACGCTTTTTATTGGCCGGTCTGCTCTTACTCGTCATCAGTCGACTCGTCTTCAAGCGTCCGATTCGCTTAACTGCTGAAAAGCTAAAGGCGTATGCGCATTTAGGGGCATTTCTGACGTACTTACAATATTTGTTCTTCTATATCGGTCTTTCGATCTCGACGGGGGTGCAGGGCTCGATTATCGCGGGGTCGACGTCATTTTTCCAGATGGCACTCGCTCATTTTCGTTATGAGGATGATCGCTTGAATCGCTTGAAAGGGATTGCCCTTACGCTCGGATTCTCCGGAATCGTCATCGCCAACTGGCCGACGGCAAGCGCGGAAGTCGGGTTTGGGATTGGAGAGATTCTGCTCATTATGGCGATGATCTCAGGCGCGTTCGGGAATTTGGTTGCCAAAGATTATTCGCGCTCGCATGACGTCGCTCCGATGACGGCTTGGGCGATGGTGATTGGCTCGCTCGGACTACTCATCGTCGGTTACGTGCTTGCGCCAGGGGATGTGTTCCTGCCTTACACCGTGACGACCCTCTTCTTCTTGTTGTATCTCGCCCTCTTGTCGGCGGTCGGGTTCACATTATGGAATACGCTGATGAAATATAATCCGGTCAGCCGGGTATCGCTCTATATGTTCTTTGTTCCCTTATTCGGTGTCGTCCTATCGAGCGTGTTACTCGGGGAGACGATTCCATGGAACGCGCTCGTCGGGTTGTTGTTCGTCATCGCTGGGATTTATCTCTCCACATATTTTCAAGGACGAGCGAATCGGGGAGTGCGATGACAAAGTGAGGGAGAGGCATGGTTGACGGAATCTTGTTCCCATGGCAAAATATATTAAAAATTCTGAATTCTTTCAGTTGAAATCGGTCTTCGTTGTAAAGACTTGCGTGCGAATCGAAAAGAAAGGAGGGTGCTACCGTGGCAAGAAATCCAATCGTCCGAAACATACTCATCTCTCGCCAACCGCGAGACGAGTATGTCAAATACGTGATGAAGTGCGTAAGTCGCGGGTTGAAGGAACATCATGAGCAAGTGGACGCGCGTGCTATGAGGCATGGCGAAGACATTCAGACGAAATGGCAAATCAATGATCGAGTCATTGAAGTCACGCTCAAGTCCGATGTGTTGGCCTCGCTCGAGACGGAACCGTTCGCGCTCGATGAGGTGTTCATGCGGGCGTTCGAACGAAACGATGTCAGGCTCGGTCCGCTGAAAGAATAACGTGAAACAGGGAGGGTCTCGGCGGAGACCCTCCCTTTTAGATGTCAATCGGCTTGGCTTTCGCCGTGAATAAACTGACGGCCAGAATCCCAAGAATGAGCGTATACATCAAGAAATACACTTCTTTTGGTAACGCGATCCAAAATGCGCCAATCATCGGTCCGCTAATCGAACCTACGCTGAACGAGATGCTATAGAGCATATTGCCGGTCGGTAACAACGAACGTGGCAACACTTCCGTCATATGGGCCAGTCCGAGCGAATATGTCGAGCCGAGCCCGGCGCCTGCGAGCGCGAACAAGACGAGGAGCCAGACGTAATGGTCGACAGCCAGGTTGGCGATCGCAAAAACGAGCGTGCCGAGTGTCAGGACGATTTGAAGAATCCGCTTTTTCCCGAAGTGATCGGCGAGCCGACCGAGCGGTAATTGCACGACAATCGAGGCGACGATGAACGTCGTGATGAGCGTGCTCGTCTGCGTGAGCCCGATATCGTTACGGACTGTGAAAATCGGTAAGTTGGCATTCAAGCTCGCTTCAAGGAACCCGTATGTAAAAGCAGGTAAGAGCGTATACCCGCCGCCGATGAGGACGAGTCGGATGCGTCCTTTCGAGTCGGTCTTCACTTTCTCGGCCTCAGGATACTCATTGTCGACCTTGAAGATCAAGAACAAGGATGCGAGACAGAAGACGATCAAGACGAGGAACGGCAGCCAAAAGTGAAGGTCGACGAGCGGCGCGATGAGCGGACCGACCGCGAAACCGAGGCTGAACGCCATCCCGTAATACGCCATTGCTCGTCCCAGGCTCCGCTTATCGCTCGCGGACGTGACCCACACTTGGGATCCGTAATGGAGCGCCGAGTCACCGAAGCCGATGACGAAACGCATGAGCGCCCACATGAGCAGGGACGGCCAGAGCGGCAAGAAGAACGTAGCGAGCGCCGTCAAGATGATGCCAAGGACGATGGTCGGACGAAATCCGTACTTGCGGACGAACCGTTCGAGTAGCGGGGCGGAGACGATGACCCCGAGATAGAGCATGGTCGCGTTCAACCCGTTCAACCAGGCCGGGTTGCCGTCCCGTTCGATGAGTGTCGACAAGAGCGGGATGAGCGCACCTTGAATCAAGCCGGAGATAAAGACGACAAGTAATAAAATTGAAAATCGAAAGCGTTGCATAGTTCACCTCATCATTGATTGCATAGTAAAAAGCTGAGAAGAGTCTCAGCTTTTTGGCTCGTCAATCGGTTGGGGTACATGGTTCAAGTGTAAGAGTTCATCGTCCCAACTGCCTTGACTGAATACTTCATCACGGTCTACTTTGTCTGAAACGAATGCGGCTGTCAATAAGATGCTGAGCACACCACCGAAAATGATGATGGCCATGACGGTGATCATAAATACATAGATGGCTGTCATCTTCAAACACCTCGATTCAGTTTATATACTGAACATTTCCCGAATCGAAGTAATTAAAACGGTTCGGCCACACGTTCCCGGAAGTTCACTTCAGGATAGTACGCTTGTTTGACGAGTGCGTTCGGGCCGAGGCATTTGACAGCCGGACAGTGGCAGGACAGTGTGGCGTTCAAACTGCTGTTCGTCCACGCCTCATACGCGTCTTGGAACGAGGTGTCATACAACGTCCCGAGCGTGCCGAGCTCATCGCCGAAGTCGGTGACGATGATTTGGCCGTCGAAGATGTTCGTGTTGAGGCGTGAGCGGCCATCCGGGTCGTTTCGCACGGTCACGTTCTTCGCCTCGTGGAGCCGTTTCAATAAAGCGCGGTCTTCCGGTAACTCGGAACAAGCATAGAACGGCAACGTTCCGAACAGCATCCAAACGTTCTCGTCCCGGACATCGAGCAGGTCGTGAATCGCCTGGCGAGTGTCAGGGAGCGACGCCGACTCGAGCGCACTGGCAAAATCGGCGGGGTACATTGGGTGCACTTCATGACGTTGACAGCCGAGTGCGACAATCTCTTCATGGATTTCCTTCAAGTGCGGAATCGTCCGTTTGTTGAGCATCGTCTCGGCCGATACGATCACACCCTCGGCCGTAAGCGCACGGGCGTTGTCTTTCATCGTCTGAAGCATCTTCAAACGTGCCTCCGCGCTCGGTTTTCGGTCCATCATCGCGAAACCGCCCTCTAAGAAGTCGGCGTCCGTTCCCCAGTTATGCGAAATGTGCAAAACGTCGAGGTAAGGGGTAATAAGATGGTAGCGAGAGAGCGGGAGCGTCAAGTTTGAGTTGATTTGCGTGCGGGCGCCGCGCTCCTTAGCGTAACGCAAGAGTGGGACGACGTAGTTGCGCACCGATTTCATCGACAGCATCGGTTCGCCGCCCGTAATCGAAAACGCGCGTAAATGCTCGATTTCATCCAAACGCGAAATCAATAAGTCGAGCGGGACTTCGGGTTCTTCTGTCTGGTCGAGCATATAGCCGACCGCGCAATGCTCGCAGCGCATATTGCATAGTTTGGTCGTCGTCACTTCGACGTTCGAAAGGACGAGGCGACCGAACTCGGTTTGATCGAGGTATGCTTCCCACGGATCAAACGTTGTCGAGATGTTTTGCATATCAATTCCACCTTTTCATCAAGTCACACGAAATAGTATGCTATAATAACAACTCTTTGTCACGAACCAAAGGAGCGATCACGAGATGGGTAAATCACGAACAGATACGGCAGGAAAAATGAACGTGTTAAAATCGAGAACGGAATTACTGTGCTTATCAGTCAATACGTTGGACGAATTCACGACGCCAGAGGATTTGCATCGATTGTTAGCTGATATTGATTCCTTACGTGCGAAAGTCGTACGTTACGCCAAAGATTTAGAACAAGTATCTCGAAAGGATGAAACACATTGAAACTGATCGTAGGAGAATACACAAGCGCCCAAGCCGAGCGGCTAGGGATTAACGGAGAGGGCATCGCGACGATTGATCGCATGGTCATCTTCATTCCGAACTTATTACCTGGAGAAAAGGCGAAAGTCGAAATTACGCGCGTCGAGCGGAACTACGCCGAGGCACGCGTCATCAAGCGCGATAATGATTCACCGGACCGGGTCAAGCCACCATGTCCGATTTATGACGAGTGTGGCGGTTGCCAGATTCAACATATGAGTCCGCGCCTGCAGATGGACTATAAAGAAGAAATCGTCCGCAACGCCTTCCGTCAAAAGACGAAATTGAACGTCGACAAATCGGATATCCGTGGTACGAAAGGGATGGACAACCCTTGGTATTACCGCAACAAGTCACAATTCCCGCTCTCGACGCGCCGCGGTGAAATCGTGTCAGGGCTCTACAAGCCGAACACGAATGAGCTCGTGCCAATCGAACACTGCATGGTGCAGCAGCGCGACACGACGAACATCAACAACGCCATCGTCCGTATTTTGAACGAACTCGACATCCCTGTATACGATGCGCGCCGTGACGTCGGTTTTGCCCGTACCGTCATCGTCCGCTCGGGCTATAAGACGGATGACGTTCAAGTCGTACTCGTCGTCGGGAATGAAGATGTCCCGCGTTTGGACGAACTGAGTGACCGCATCATGGCGTTGCCGAACGTCGTGTCGTTCCACTTGAATATTAACTCGAACCGTTCAGGCGTCATCTTCGGGTACCGCACGGTTCATATCGCCGGGCAAGACAAGATGGACGAACAGCTTGACGACGTCCATTACCACTTGTCACCGCGTGCGTTCTTCCAACTCAATCCGGCTCAGACGGAAGTCATGTATCGGGAAGTCGTCGAGGCGGCTGGCCTAACGGGTGAAGAACGGGTCATCGATGCGTACGCTGGTGTCGGTTCAATCGGGCTCTGGCTCGCGCCACATGCAAAAGAGATTCGCGGGATGGAAGTCGTCCCAGAAGCAGTCGAAGATGCGAATGCGCACATGCGTGAGAACGGGTTCAGCCATGCAACCTATGTTGAAGGCCGGGCCGAACATTGGATTCCGCGCTGGGTCAAGGACGGTTGGATTCCAGATGTCATCGTCGTCGATCCGCCGCGCACAGGTGTCGATCATCAACTCCTCAATGCAATGATTTCATCGAAAGCGAAACGCATCGTGTACGTGTCATGTAACCCACAGACACTCGCACGGGATGCGGATCAACTCATGAAAGCCGACTATAAAATCAACTATATCCAGCCGTACGATATGTTCCCGCAGACGGCACACGTCGAGTCAATCGTCGTCTTCGAGAAGAAGAAAAAGAAAAAGTATTGACGGGGTTGTGAAAACGCTTGCAAAAACAGTGTTTTCACGCTATAGTTCAGATGTCAGACTTCTTTTGATAAACGTTAAGAAGCGGAGGAACATCAGATGATCCCACAAGAAAAAGTGAACGAGCTTGTCCATAAAGCAATTGATGCACGGTCGCGTGCCTATACACCGTATTCGAAATTCAATGTCGGGGCCGTCGTCATTGACGAGACCGGCAAAGAAATTTTGGGTTGCAACGTCGAAAACGCTTCGTACGGGTTGTCGATGTGTGCAGAACGGACCGCCATCTTCAAAGCGGTATCGGAAGGCAGCAAGGCAATCGAGACGGTCGTTGTCGTTGGAGACACAGCGGGCCCAATCTCGCCGTGTGGCGCTTGCCGTCAAGTCATTGCCGAGTTTGCGAGTGACGACTTTACGTTGATTCTCGCGAACATGGCCGGAGAGACGAAAGTGATGACAAAAGAAGAGATGCTACCATACGGCTTCTCGCCAAAAGATTTAACGTGAAATAAAGATGCGGACGAATTCGTCCGCATCTTTATTTGTTGCCGTCATATTTTTTCTCGCTGGCCGAGTCGTCCTTCGAGTGTCGTTTCTGTTTTTCATCCTTCACTTTTTGGTTCAGCTCTTCCACCGGAATCGGGTCGACGGTCTCCATGCCCTCCTGGTCGAAGATGCTCTCCTTGTCGGTATCGACAGCATCCGGATTATCGAACGGTCGCTTTGACGGGTTCTGTGATTTCTTCATCCTCATCGCCTCCTTGTGTTGATTGTTATTCCACTCTGTTAAATTGTGTAAACGCTTTAGGAAACGGGTTTCGATTTCGCGGAACAGTGGAATTATCCGTACATAGCGACTAAGGAGGGGTATTCGGATGGATAAGAAAGTCTTAATGGGAATCGTACTCGGTGTGGCCGGGGCAGCGCTCGTCGCGCCGAAAGTGGCAGCGCTCTTGACGCAAGACCACGATGAGGATACATGGAGCAAGATGGATCGCATGGAAAGTGTCGATTCAGATAAAGACGAGGCGGAAGCGGGTCTCACTCAACTTGACTCGAATCACCGGGCCGAGTGGCAAGCGAACGGCTTTCCGCAGACGCACGCTGAGCGGGAGCGTCTCATGAATGAATCAGATGATGCCTATAAAGGGAAGGACATCTAAAAACAGACAGCCATCGCGGCTGTCTGTTTTTTAAATATCTTCGTCCGGTAAAAGGGGGAGCGTGAGTGTGACGGTCGTCCCGTTGCCGACTTCTGAGGCGAAGTGCATCGAGCCGCCGTGGCGCTCCATAATATGTTTGGCGATGGCGAGCCCGAGTCCGGTCCCGCCGTCTTCGCGTGTCCGTGACTTATTGACGCGATAGAATCGTTTCGTCAATTGATCGAGGTCTTCTTTCGGGATGCCCCGGCCTTCGTCATGAATCTCGGTGACGGCATTGTTCGCGGTCGCATACGTCTTCACATGAATCGATTTGCCGGCTTCCGTATAGCGGAGCGCGTTATCGAGCAAATTCCCGACGACTTGCTCGAGTCGATCGTGGTCCCCGAGAATAATCAAGTCGAAGTCGAGGTCCGTCTCGATGGTGACGCCTTTCGCCCGCGCGATCGGCTCGAAGCGATAGAGAACGTCTTCGAGCACTTGCGAATAGACGACTGGTTCTTTCGTCATCGGATACGAATCACGCTCGAGTTGGGCCAAGTCGAGCAAATCGTTGACGAGCCGTTGCAACCGTTCGGTCTCGCTCTCGATAATCTCATAATATTGATCTTTCGTTTTGTCATCGAGCGACGGGTCTTGAAGCATCTCGGTATAACCGCGAATATACGACAGTGGCGTCCGCAATTCGTGGCTCACGTTCGCCAAGAACTCTTTCCGTTGTTCTTCGACGAGACCGAGCGATTCGGCCATCCGGTTCAGTGTCTCGGCAAGCTCACCAATCTCATCATCGTAATAGATGGGGATGCGGTGCGAGAAATCACCTTTAGCATACACTTGGGACGCTCGTTTCATTTGAATCAGCGGTTGGATGATTGTATCGATAATCTGAGTGCCGAAAATGAGTAAGTTCACGATCATCAAGATGAGCAAGAACGTGATCATGAGCCGAATCGGTTGGAACGGTTCACTGATTTTACTCAGCTCCATATACAGGATGAGCGCATTATCGAGTTCGCCGTCTCGGATGAGCGGGAAGGCGGACATGAGGATGTCGACGTCTTCGGTCGGGTGCTTGCGGGTAACAGAAATCGCATAGCCGTCTTGCAACTTGGCGAGGTCCTGCTCCCGTAAAAACGTCTTGCCCGATCCGAGACTGTCTTCCCGGACGGACGAGAGAAACACTTTCGTCTCGGTCAGTTCGTTCGTGTACGTCATACTGTCGGAAAACGCGTCAGAGAAGCCGTCCGCCTTATAGATGGTGACGAGCTTCTCTCCGCGGTTGATGAGCAGTTCTTCTTGCGTCTGAATATAAAACTTGTCATACAAGTAAAACGTCATGATGATGAACACGAACGCGGAGAAGAGGCTTGCGGTCCAGATGGTGATCCAAATCCGCTTCCGGATCGTGTATTGCTTCATACGGTCGCCTCGAACTTATAGCCGATCCCCCAGACGGTTTGGATGTAGCCACCCGCTTCGCCGAGCTTGAGACGAAGTGTCTTGATATGGGTGTCGACCGTTCGGAGGTTGCCGTGATACTCGGTCCCCCAAATTTGGTCAAGCAATTGTTCACGCGAGAACACTTTCTCTTCGTTCGTGATGAACAAGTAGAGCAAATCGAACTCTTTCCGGGTCAAGTTGACCGTTTTGCCTTTCACGCTGACCGCACGGCCATCGATATCGATCGACAAGACTCCGGTATCGAACGTGGTTTCTTGTTCTTTCGAGAAATTATGCGTCCGACGAAGCGTCGCTTCGATTCGAGCGAGCAACTCGCGGGGGCTGAACGGCTTCGTGATATAGTCGTCCGCGCCAATCTTCAAGCCGTGGATGCGATCGAGTTCTTCTGAGCGGGCCGTTAGCATAATGATCGGCACGTTCGAGAACTCACGGATGCGCATGCATGCCGTTAGGCCGTCGAGTTCAGGCATCATCACGTCGAGCAGCACGAGGTGGAACGACTGTTCTTTCAATAAGTCGATTGCCTCGAGACCGTTCGTTGCTGTGACGGTCTCGTATCCTTCCTTCTCTAAGTTCGAAACGAGTAAATCCCGCATTTGTTCTTCATCATCGGTCACTAAGATGCGAAACGTTGGTTCTGACATTGGGCATTCTCCTTTACAAAACGGTTAACGAGGACGTGTGATAATTCCCTCATACTTCTATCATACCTATCTCTCCGAATTAGAACAGAAATATTTATTGTCGTAAAGTTGTCCTCATGAAATCCACACAAAAACGCCACAAAAAAGCCAATTCTTTGTCAGAATTGGCTTATGCTTCGAGCTGAGCTTCGTACGTATGGTCGAATTCAGGCGCATGGAGTGAGTGCAAGTAAAGTTGGAAACTCGACTTCGACACTTCATACAGAACGTATTCGACATCACCTTGATTGATTTCAGTTAGTAATTCAGACCGAATCTCATTGGCGCAGAAAGCGTACGGCAGTTTTTCCGCCGCCGCGATTGAACGCTCATTCGATTGACGGATTTTCAAAAATACACTTTCAATGTCAAGTTCGAAGAAAAGTTCTGAGAAGAACGCTTCTTTCGCGACTTGATTGTAACCTTTGCCGTGATACGGTTTGCCAAGCCACGTCCCGAGGAATCCATAGCCGGATTCCACATCGAACAAGCTGATTGTCCCGATTGGGGTGCCAAACTCGTTCGTGATGGTACGTGAGATGATGTTTCCTTGCTCTTCTAGCTCGATGATTTGCTTCGTGCTAAATAAAAACTCGTCAAAGTGGACCGTCTTTTGACGGACATATGGAAAGACATCTGGGTGTTGCATCAGTTCGAACAACTCCGCGCAGTCGGTAAGCTCACGAAATTTGAGCACCTTTACATTCCTCCTCCTATTTCAGACCGCTGAAGAATAGTTGTAACGAAAGCATACTTCTGGCTTCGTTGTTCGAACTTGCCTTGGCTGCTCCCTTTTATGAAGTTACAAGATTATTTTATATAGTTTTTTTAAAAAAGCAAGTAAATAAGATGCAACTTCACAAAAAAAAATAAGAGCGCTTTCACGACTGGTGTCACTCACATCTCGTGATGCGTTTTCGAGCGGCTCGTCGAGTAAACGATGTGACCGTCGACGATGGTCATAATCGGCTTCGACATGTAGTCGAGCGGGAAGTGGCTCCATAGGACAAGATCGGCATCTTTGCCGATTTCGAGCGAGCCGATGCGGTCGTCTACTCCGAGCGATTCAGCCGGATGAATCGTGATGGCGCGGAGCGCGACGTCGACGGGAAGCCCTTCGCGGGCAGCAAGACCGGCGCACAAATTCAAATATTGAACCGGCGTATAAGGATGGTCCGTCGTGATGGAGACGATCATATCGTGCTCATGTAAGATTCGGTACGTCTCCCACGTCTTGTTTTGGAGCTCGATTTTCGACTTCCGTGTGAACGTCGGTCCGACGGTGACATGTTTGACACCGAGTTCGCGCAACTTTTCGGCGACGAGATGTCCTTCCGTACAGTGCTCAATCCGATAATCGAGGTCAAACTCTTGTGCGAAGCGGACAACCGATAAAATATCGTCGGCGCGGTGGGCGTGGACACGAATCGGCATCTTGCGATCGAGCGCCAATTGAATCATCTGGCTACCGAACGTGCCGATCGTCTTTGTCGAATCAACGGTCCGGAACGCTTCACGCAACAAGCCCATGATTCCCATCCGGGTCAACTCGCCGGATTTCCCCATGCTGTGGACGCGCTTCGGGTTCTCGCCGAGCGCGAGTTTCAGGCCGGCATAGCGGCGGAGCACCATGTCCTCGATGAAGCGGCCATGGGTTTTGATGACACTCGTCACGCCGCCGATGACGTTCATACTGCCAGGCATGACTTGGACGGCCGTCACCCCGGCCATGAGCGCTTCCCGGAAGCCCTCATCGAGCGGATAGACGCCATCGATGGCCCGTGCGTGCGGGGTCATCGCCTCGACGGTCTCGTTCGCATCGTTCCCGACTGAACCCGTCCCTTCGTCATACAGTCCGAGATGGGTGTGGGCATCGATGAAGCCGGGGAACAAGAAGTTGCCTTCGGCTTCGATGACCGTCTCTCCGTCGAGCGGGTCCAACAAGTCCGCCATCTCGACGATTTTGCCGTCTTTGACGCGAAGGTCCCCGTAAAAATGTGGTGCGGTGATCGGATAGATATGGGCGTTACGAATTAACAAATTACTCACGTGCTAGCTCCTTTCAAGTCAAATGAAGTAGTTGTTTCAGGGCGGGTTCTAACGTTTCATAACGGAACCGGAAACCGTGGTTGAGGGCTTTCGTCGGAACGACTTTCGCTCCTTCGAGGACGATGACGCTCTTCTCTCCGAGTGCGAGCTTGAGGAGCGGCGCCGGGGCGGGTGCCCAGTGGGGACGATGCATCACCCGGCCTAGCGTCTTCCCGAATTCGTCCATCGTGACAGGCGTCGGTGCCGTGCCATTGACGGGTCCCTCGATCGTACTCGTCTCGAGGATATGGACGAACAGACGGACGAGGTCGTCTAAATGAATCCACGGCACCCATTGCTTGCCGGAGCCGAGTCGTCCACCGATACCAAGCGTGTACGGCAACTTCATGAGCGGGAAGGCGCCGCCGTCATTCGATAAGACGACACCGGTCCGCATCGTGACGAGACGGATGCCCATGTCTTGAACGGGTTGCGCCTCTTTCTCCCACAACACGCAGACGTTGCCTAAAAAGTTGGTTCGGTCGGGGAGCGGTGTCGCTTCCGAATACGTGATGGATCGATCTTCACCGTATATCCCGATGGCGGACCCGCTGATGACGACGCTCGGCTTGCGTTTCATATTTTTAATGATGCGGACGACTTCTTTCGTCCCATCGATCCGACTTTGAAGAATGGCTTGCTTTTGTTTGTGCGTCCAACGTCCGTCGTTGATCGAGGCTCCTGCCAAATGGACGATGGCATCGACGTCTTGAAGCTCGGATTCAGGATGACTATCGGGCGTCATCCATTCGACGAACGAGATCCCTCCTTGCCGCGGACGTGGGTGGCGCGTCAATACGACGACTTGATGTCCGGCTTCGGCGAGCGCGCGTACGAGCGGTCGGCCAATCAATCCGGTACCACCAGTGATTGCTATTTTCATGGGTCTCCCTCCAATATCCTTTAAGCGATTTCAAAACGGGTATGAGGACTATAGGAATGTCTTGTACAGATAATACCCCTTCTTCTAACTTATCAAAAATCCTGCCCGAACGGGGAACGTGATATGTTAGAAGCAGGAAATGGAGGGATTTTGTGAAAATCGCCAAGTTTACGACCCAGAAGAAAAATCAAGATCGATTGAACGTCTTTGTCGAAAAGGACGGACGGGAGGAATTCGCGTTTGCCATCGACCTCGACGTCTTCATCAAATACGAATTGACGAAAGGGATGGAACTCGAGGACGATTTCGTCCGGGACGTCCTTCAAGCGGAAGAAGAACAGAAAGCGTACAAAGCGGCCGTCAACTATTTATCGTATCGAATGCGTGCCGTCTCAGAGGTGCGTGACTACCTCGTGAAGAAAGAGATAGATGAGTCAGCCATCAAACGCGTCATTGAACGCTTGATTGAACAGCGCTATTTGAACGATGCCGAGTTCGCCAAAGCTTACACCCAGACAAAGTTCAATACGAGCCCGAGCGGACCCGTGAAAATCAAACGAGAACTCGCTCAGCTTCAAATCGCTCCGGATCTTATCGAAGACGTCATCGCCGCCATCTCGCACGAAGACCAGCTTGAAAAGGCCGGAAAGTTCGTAAATCGGAAACAAATGGAAACAAATCGCCGTTCCGCCACAGAAGTGCAACAAAGAATTCAACAAACCCTGATGCAAAGGGGATTTTCGTTTGATATCATTTCAGAGGCGATTCTCACGTTTTGGGAGAACGAGGATGAGGACGTTGAACTTTCAGCTTGTCTGACACAGGCTGAAAAACTGAATCGAAAGTTTAGCGGGTACGCCCCATATGAGCGGAAACAACGGATGAAGATGCAGCTTCGTCGCAAAGGTTTTCCGTATGAGGTGATCGAGAGGGCGTTAGAGAGGCTCGCTGAACAAGAGTCATAATGGGAGATGTTTTTACGGTAGGGGAAAAAACTGAAAAGGTGGGTCTACATTGACGATTTTTGAATGGATTACAGCACTGATGCCGATTGTGGCAGTGCTCATCTTATTGGTCATTATGCGTTTACCGGCGTCGGTTGCGATGCCACTATCTCTTGTCTTGACGGCTGGACTTGCGTTCTTCGTCTGGCAGCTCGACGCGACGCGAATCATGGCGGCGACGCTACAAGGACTTGTCATCGCCGTTACGACAGTCTGGATTGTTTACGGTGCGATTGGAATGATGAATACGATGAAAGAGGGCGGCGGCATGAACGCCATCCGTTCCGGCTTCATCAACATTACGCCCGATCCCCGGATTCAAGTGCTCATCGTCGGTTGGTTGTTCGTCTCATTCATCGAAGGCGCATCTGGTTTCGGTACACCGGCCACGGTTGCGGCACCACTGTTAATCGCACTCGGCTTCACGCCGATCGCTGCCGTTGTCATCGCCTTGTCGGCAAACGTATCGGCCGTCACGTTCGGCGCGGTCGGAACACCGGCCTTAATCGGGATTGGGAACGGGCTGTCACTTGACGTCAACCAACCCGAGACGATTGAGTTTTTGACAACCGTCGTCTTGCAGACGGTGCTCATCGATATGTTCGTTGGTCTTTTTATCCCATTCATTTTAATCTTGATGCTGACGCGATTCTTCAGTAAAGAAAAATCGATTAAGCCGGCGCTCGAAGTATTCCCGATCGCGATCGTCGCGGCGCTCGTCTATAGCATCCCGGCCTACATCTGGACGCTCATCCTCGGATTCGAGTTCGGGGGTATGCTTGGTGCATTGACGGGTCTCATCATTCTCGTCACGATGGCACGCAAAGGCATCCTCATGCCGAAACGGTTATGGACGTTCGACGGCTATGCCGATGAAATCGATCAACCGCTCGAGAAGCCGTCCGTCGGCAAAGGCAAACGCGAGCTTCCGCAATGGAAAGCGTGGGCCCCTTACTTGATTTTAACGATTTTCCTCGTGTTGACGCGGACCGTGCCGTTCTTGAACGAACTGACGCGTAGCGTCCGCATCGATTTGCCGAACATTTTGAGTATCGAAGGCATCTCGACATCGTGGGAACCGTTCTATTCACCAGGCTTCATGTTCATCTTGACGATGATTGCGACGTTCTTCCTCCATAACATGAGTTGGTCGCAAGTGACCTCGGTGTTTAAAGCGACGACGCTCGGTGTCGTCGGGACGGCGATCACGCTCGCTGCTTCCGTGCCGATGGTTCGGATTTTCATTCATTCGGAAAATGGTGGGGCAGGTCTCGCTTCGATGCCGGTCGAACTCGCAACGGCTGCGGCCGACACGTTCGGTGGCGTCTGGCCGCTCGTCGCACCGTGGATTGGTGCGCTCGGGGCGTTCGTTTCCGGGTCGGCTACGTTCTCGAACATGATGTTCTCGAGTTTAACGACGAATGTCGCCGAGTCGGTTGGAGTCAACGAGACACTTGCCTTGTCGATGCAGATGGCGGGGGCGAACGCCGGTAACATGATTTGCGTCTTGAACGTCGTCGCAGTCGCCTCGGTGGCAGGGCTCCTCGGAAAAGAAGGAACGATTATCCGCTATACGCTCATGCCAATGATTTATTACGTGACAGCGACCGGTCTTGTCGGTTTGATGCTCGCTGCATTCTTCTTGTAAAAAGTTACAAATTATTTACGATAATAATATTGACAATTTTCTGAACAGTCTGCTAAGGTTTTAGTAGATTTTCAAACTATGAACAGAGAGGAGCCAGCATGATGAAGTACATCCCAACACTACAACGCACACACACAACATCATATGGCTACTCGTATTTGACTGCATAATTTGGCAGCTGGATAGGGGTAGTGTCCTTTCCCTGACCATGCAAAAGACTGAAGACTCAGAAGCGTACTTCATCCGATTGGTTGCACAATCAGGTGACGTGCGCTTTTTTGCGTGCGCGGAAAGGACGAAAGGGGGAATCAGTCATGAAACTGATTAAACAATTAGATTGGTTTATTAAAAGACAAAAGCGGACGTATATCGTCGCCATCATCTTGTTGATTATCACCGGGGTCGTCGATATGCTCCCGCCGTGGATCATCGGACAGGCGATTGATGCGATTCGCGAAGGCAGCCTGACGACAGAACGGCTTGTTATGATTGTCGGGTCATTGCTCGGCATCATGGTATTATCGTACGTCCTTTCGTATGTATGGATTGCCCGCCTCTTCGGGACGGCGTTCCTGCTCGAGAAAAAACTGCGGGCCCGATTCTTCGGACATCTGCTCCGGCAGACACCGCGCTTTTATCAACAGCACCGCACGGGTGATTTGATGGCGCTCGCGACGAACGATTTGAAAGCGGTGGAACGGACGGCTGGATTCGGTGTCATGACACTCGTCGACTCGTTCAATATGACACTCATCGCTCTCACCATCATGGGAGTGTTCATCGATTGGAAATTGACGCTCGCGGCACTCCTGCCGATGCCGCTCCTTGCCTGGTCGATGAATAAGCTTGGCCGCCAAATCCATGCCCGCTTCACAGCGGCGCAGGATGCGTTTGGCGTGATGAACGACCAAGTCGTCGAATCGATTTCAGGCCTTCGGGTCGTCCGCTCGTTCGTCCAAGAAGACGCGGATACGAAAAAGTTCGATACAATCACCGACGACGTCATGGCCAAAAACATGCACGTCGCCAAAATCGACGTCTTGTTCGAACCGGTCATTAAACTGCTCGTCGGCTTGAGCTATTTGATCGGGTTGTCGTTCGGCACGTACCTCGTGTTCACGAATGACATCACGCTCGGACAGCTCGTCTCGTTCAATATTTATCTCGGGATGCTCATTTGGCCAATGTACGCGTTCGGGGAACTGATTAACGTCGTACAACGGGGAACGGCTAGCCTCGAACGAATCGAAGCGACGATGAACGAGACACCGGATGTCGTCTCGACCGGCACGGTCGAAGTCGGCGTCCCGGAGAAAATCACGTTCAAATCATTGTCGTTCCAATATCCAGGATCGACCCGCGCCTCGCTCGAAGACATCGTTTTGCACGTGTCGCGTGGTGAGACGATTGGGGTCGTCGGACCGACCGGGGCCGGCAAGACGACGCTGTTGCGTCAATTGCTTCGGGAGTATCCGATTGATGACTCGTTACTCGTCAACGGTGTCCCGATTCACGACATCAAACTCGATACGGTACGCGGTTGGAGCGGTTACGTCTCGCAAGAACATTTGCTGTTCTCGAAGACGGTCCGCGACAACATCTTGTTCGGCTCAAACGATGCGTCGGCACAAGATCTCGAGACGGCGATCCGGCTCGCGGCGTTCGATACCGATATCGAACATTTGGAAAACGGTCTCGACACGGTCGTCGGGGAGCAAGGGGTTATGCTCTCGGGCGGTCAGAAACAACGGCTCTCGATTGCCCGCGCCCTCTTGAAAGATCCAGAGATCCTTTTGCTCGATGATTCGCTTTCAGCGGTCGACGCCAAGACGGAAGCGCGCATCATCGATTCGGTCCGGACGAGCCGGGCCGAACAGACGACGTTCATCGTCGCGCACCGCCTATCCGCTGTCGCCCACGCCGACCAGATTCTTGTGTTACAAGACGGTCGCGTGACGGAACGGGGCACGCATGACCAACTGATGGGACGACGCGGTTGGTATTATGAACAATACGTTCGACAAGGAGAGTCGGAGTAATCCGGGAAAGGGGGAATCTCTCATGATCGATCAATATGAATTAGATCCAGTCCGCAGGAAGAAAACGATCCGTTCACTCGTCGGCTATGCCAAACAAGTGAGACGCTCGATTTTCCTCGGTTTGACCTTACTATTTTTAGCGGTCGGCGCCGAATTGGCCGGACCGTACATCGCCAAAATCATCATCGACGACCACATCGTCGCCATTGAGCGGGATTGGGTACAAGTCGAGTCAGGCGGGAGTGTCGCTTTTGACGGAAACTCCTATGAAAAAGAGACGAGGGTTGACGGAGAGACGGTCGTCCGTCCCGTCTCGATCGTGCAGACGACAGACGGCTATTATCTCGTCCCTGACGCCGTCATGAGTGGTGGCGTCCGTGAGGTCGAAGATGGTGTCCTCACCATTACACGAAGCGAAGAGACGGCAACGTATGACAACATCGTGCCGCTCTCGTCGACCGATGTCTTCCGCTTTTACGAGACGGA
Organism: Exiguobacterium sp. s50; assembly: GCF_018618175.1. Lineage (NCBI taxonomy): Bacteria > Bacillati > Bacillota > Bacilli > Caryophanales > Exiguobacterium > Exiguobacterium sp. s50. Next base: position 23,229 of record NZ_JACSLP010000007.1, on the reverse strand, counting down.
TTTGCGGGCCGTGCTATTGCTGTCTGGTCTGTACGTCGTCTTGCTTCTTATCGCGGCAGGGTTGAACTGGGGGCAACAGATGCTCCTCCAACGCTCGGCCCATAACATCGTCAAAACGATGCGCCTTGACGTCATGCGGCATTTGCAGACGATTCCGGTCCGTTACTTCGACCAGACGCCAATCGGGAAAATCGTCAGCCGGGTCACGAACGACACCGAGACGATTCGCGACCTATATTTGGGCGTCCTCGCACGTGTTTTCCAAAGCGTCGTCATGATGATCGGAGTCTTGATCGCCATGTTCTTCTTGGACGTGCGCCTCGGTCTCGTCTCGCTCATCATCATCCCGGTCGTCATCGTTTGGATTAAATTGTTCCAACGCCTGTCGACCCGGAACAACTTCCGTGTCCGCGCCCTCGTCGCGGATATGAACGCCCAATTGAATGAGAGCATCCAAACGATGCCGATCATTCAGTCGTACGTCAAAGAAGATCTCGTCTATGACGAGTTCAACGAGAAAAACAGTGACAACTTCCAAACAAGACGGAAGCTGCTCAAACTGGATGCACTCATGTCGCACAACTTGGTCAACTTCTTCCGCAACATGGCACTCGCCTTACTCATCTGGGTCGTCGGTGCGCAGACGCTCGGAACGGGGAGCGTGCTCACGCTCGGGATTTTGTACGCCTATATCGATTACGTGTCACGGATTTTCGAACCGGTGACGCAAATCATGAACCAGCTGTCTCCGCTCCAACAGGCACTCGTCTCAGCAGACCGGATGTTCCAGTTGCTTGACGAGAAAGGGGAAGACGTGTCGGCGGAACGAATCGCTCGCTTTAAAGGTGAGGTCGTGTTCGACGATGTGTCGTTCAGCTATGAAGCCGGGAAACCGGTACTCCAACACATCGATATCCATGCGGCACCAGGTGAGACGGTGGCGCTCGTCGGACATACCGGCAGCGGTAAGAGTTCGATCATGAACTTGCTCATGCGCTTCTATGACCCGTCAGAAGGAACGCTCAACATTGACGGTATGGACGTGACGAAACTACCGACCCAAGCCGTCCGGGCCCATCTCGGCATCGTGCTTCAAGACCCGTTCTTGTTCACAGGCTCGATTCGGACGAACGTGACGCTCGGCGACGAGACGATTTCGGACGACCGCGTATGGCGCGCATTGACGGCGGTCGGAGCCAATCGTTTCGTCAAACAGTTGCCACACGGGCTAGACGAGCCGGTCATCGAACGCGGCGCCTCGCTCTCGAGCGGAGAGCGCCAGTTGATCAGCTTCGCCCGCGCCCTCGTCTTCGACCCGGCCATCCTCGTCTTAGACGAAGCGACGGCAAGCGTCGATTCAGAGACGGAAGCACTCATCCAAGACGCGCTCAAGACGCTCACGTACGGCCGGACGACGTTCGTCATCGCGCACCGTCTCTCGACGATTCGGGAAGCGGACCAAATCCTCGTCCTCGACCACGGTCACATCATCGAGCGGGGTAACCATCAGTCGCTCATCGCGGCAGGCGGCGTTTACGCCCGGATGCATGAGCTGCAAAGTAAACAACAAGCCATCAGTTGAGGAGGTATTATGGAGATTATCGGAAAGCATAACCGGGCCAAAGTATTCAATGAACGGATTGACGATACGACGCGGGCCCAAATCCAAACGCTCGTCGACCAACCGTTCACGAAAGGCGCCTCGATTCGAATCATGCCGGACATGCATGCCGGCAAAGGGTCGGTCGTCGGGACGACGATGACGATTCACGACAAGGTCGTACCGAACCTCGTCGGCGTCGACCTCGGGTGTGGCATGCTCTGCACGGAAATCAAGGTGAAGCGAATCGACTTTCAACGGCTCGACGACGTCATCCGTCAATATGTACCGAGCGGGATGAACATCCGGGATACAGCACACCCATACGCCTCTGAGCTCCCGCTCGAGGACGTGCGGGCGCCGTATAAGCTGGACCGGGCCCTCCGCTCGGTCGGCACGCTCGGCTCGGGCAATCATTTCATCGAAGTGAACCGGGACGAAGCCGGACGCACGTTTCTCGTCATCCACTCCGGCTCACGCCACCTCGGTGTCCAAATCGCTGACCATTATCAACAGTTGGCGGTCGAGCACATGATGAAGACGGTCGACATTCGAGACGAGATTGAACGGATGAAGGCAACGGGACGGCAACAGGACATCTCGGCCTATCTCGAGACGGAGCGCGAGGCACGGAAACGTTTCCGCGACCTCGCCTACGTCGAAGGGGAAACGATGGAAGATTACATGCACGACGTGCGCATCGCACAGCAATATGCGGCCGCCAACCGTCTCGCCATGACCGACGTCATCGTCGAGGCGATGAACTGGAACGTCGTCGATCAATTCGATACGGTCCACAACTACATCGATCACGACGCGATGATGCTTCGAAAAGGGGCCATCTCGGCGCGGGACGGCGAGCGGGTCATCATTCCGATGAACATGCGCGACGGTTCGCTCATCTGTACTGGCAAGGGCAACCCCGACTGGAACTTCTCGGGACCACACGGCGCCGGTCGCGTCATGTCACGCTCGGCCGCGCGAAAACGCGTCGACTTCAACGAATTTAAAAAGTCGATGGCAGATGTCTGGTCAAGTTCGGTCCGACCATCGACGATTGACGAGTCACCGTTCGTCTATAAGTCGATGAAGGAAATCGTCCGTTATATCGAGCCGGCCGTCACCATCAATCAAATCATCAAACCGCTCTACAACTTCAAGGCGAACTGAACATCGTTTCAGTTTCGCCTTTTTCTTTTCTGAGAAAAATCTGATACGCTACAAGAGAGGTGAGCGAAATGGAAAAACGATTGAGCGATTTATCAAAATATGAGCTCGAACAAGAGATTCGAGCGCTTCATGAACGGAAGCGGAAAGCCGAACAGATGGGCATGGTCAGTGAAATCGAGGTCGTCTTGCGACGGATCGCGATTGCCGAGAGTTATTTGATTGACCCGAAATCGTTCAAGCCGGGGGCGACGTATATCGTCAACTATAACGAGCGCCCGTTCCGTTTGAAATTTGTGAACGGCGTCATGGGCTGGGGGACGTTCGAAGGGGAGACGGCTGAACATGCGATTCCGCTCTCGGAGCTGTCGGAGGTGAAAGCATGAACCGGACCGAACAATACGAGCGCTTGGCAGAAATCTTGAAACAGAAGAACGATGTCTTGAGCGAGCTCGAGGCGTTGACGTGGGTTGAAGTGCTGTGGGAGGATTTTGAGACGACGCTCGCCCGTGCCGGTGAACCGTATCCTGGGGAAGCAAAATCGTTCCAATACGTCGTGCAACAAATCGATGCGTACGGCCCCCAGCTCCACCTGTTTCAAACGAAAAATGAGAAGTTCAAACACTTGATGTCCAAGCGCGACATCCATTAAAAATCACGCCGGAAATCGGCGTGATTTTTTACTTGCAAACTGCACACAATCCGTTATAATAAAGGTCGCTATTAGTTCGCTTTGTAGTTAAGTATTTATAAACTTTCTTTAGTTGGAATCATCTTTCACTAAACTTGAATCAAAGCTGAAAGGAGGGATTGTGACTTGGAAGTCGGTCAAAAAATCAAGCGGCTCCGCGTCAAGAAAGGGCTGACGCAAGAAGAGTTGGCCGAGCGCACGGATTTGAGCAAAGGCTATATTTCTCAAATCGAGCGTGATTTGAGTTCACCTTCGCTTGAGACACTATTCGACTTGTTGGAAGTGCTCGGATGTTCGCCGAAAGAATTTTTTGATGAAGATGTGAATCAAAAAGTGATCTATACCGAGGACGATCGGACCATCTACGTCGACGAGGAGCGGAAATATCGGACTGAATGGCTCATCCCGGAATCGAACGAAAAAGAGATGGAACCCATTTTACTAACGTTCTCGAAGCAGGGCGAGTTCAAACGATATGAGCCGTCGCGATCGGAGACGTTTGTCTATGTCCTATCGGGGCACATCGCGCTAAAACTTGGCAATCATACGTACTTCGCCAAGACCGGAGAAACACTCTATTACGTCGCCTCCGATTCGCATCAACTCGTCAATGACTACGACGGCGAGAGTGAATGTTTAATCGTCGCGACCCATTCATATTTATAAGGGAGGAACTGAAATGAACCCAGAAACGATTATTCGCTTTGACAATGTGTCGAAGCGTTACGATGACACCGTCGTCTTAGAAAACATCAGCTTCGAGATTGAGAAAGGGAAGTTCTACACGTTGCTCGGGCCATCTGGATGTGGGAAGACGACGATTTTACGCTTAATTGCCGGCTTCACGGATGCGTCAGCAGGCGATATCCAGTTCAACGGGAAACGCATCAACGACGTCCCGGCGAACAAACGTCAAGTGAACACCGTGTTCCAAGACTATGCGCTCTTCCCGCACTTGAACGTGTTCGAGAACGTCGCGTTCGGTCTGCGCATCAAGAAGATGAAAGAAGCGGACGTGAAGACGAAAGTCGAACAGGCGCTCAAATTCGTCAACTTGAAAGGGTATGAGTCACGTGAAATCGATGAGATGTCAGGCGGGCAGCGCCAACGTGTCGCCATCGCCCGGGCCATCGTCAACGAACCGGAAGTCATCTTGCTTGATGAACCGCTCTCGGCGCTCGATTTGAAACTCCGGACCGAGATGCAATATGAGCTCCGCGAATTGCAACAGCGTCTCGGCATCACGTTCATCTTTGTCACGCATGACCAAGAAGAAGCGCTCGCGATGTCGGATGAGATTTTCGTCATGAATAACGGGAAAATTGTACAAAGCGGGACACCGACTGATATTTACGATGAGCCGATTAACCGTTTCGTCGCCGATTTCATCGGGGAGTCGAACATCGTACCGGGCGTCATGCCAGAAGATAACGTCGTCACGTTCGCCGGGAAGACATTCGATTGCGTCGACCAAGGGTTTGACCGCAACGAGAAAGTCGAGGTCATCATCCGTCCGGAAGATTTAGAGATGACATCGGTCGAATCTGCGAAACTTGTCGTCGACGTCGACTCGCAACTGTTCCGAGGCGTTCACTATGAGATTTGCTGCTATGACCAAGAAGGCAACGAATGGCTCGTTCATTCGACGAAAAAATCGGTCGTCGGTTCGAAAATCGGCCTCACGTTCGATGATGAGGCGATTCACGTCATGCGCTTAGGAGAGACGGAGGAAGAGTTCGACCGTCGTCTCGAGTCCTATGAGGAGGTCGCTCATGAATCAAACTAGTCAAACCGCGAAGACGGTCTATTTGACGACCTACTGGTTATGGATTGCGCTGTTCGTCATCGCGCCGCTCCTGCTCGTCGTCTACTACTCGTTTTTTGATATCGAAGGGAACTTGAGTTTAGAGAACTATCAGATGTTCTTCACGTCGACGTATTTGACGATGACGTTATCTTCTTTCTGGTATGCGTTCTTGATTACGTTCTTCTCGCTTTTGATCGGGTATCCGACCGCCTATTTATTGACGAAGACAAAGCATAAGCAACTTTGGCTTTTGCTCATCATTTTGCCATCATGGATCAACCTATTGCTCAAAGCCTATGCGTTCCTCGGCATTTTCGGGACATACGGCATCACGAACCAGTTTTTAGAGGCCATCGGTATCGGGACACGACAGATTTTGTTTACGGACTTCAGTTTCGTGTTCGTGTCAGTTTACATCTTCATCCCGTTCATGATTTTGCCGATTTATAACGCCATCGAGAAGCTCCCGCCGTCGCTCGTCTATGCGTCGCGCGACCTCGGGGCCTCGAACTGGACGACGTTCCGCCGGGTCATCTTCCCACTTACGCTCGACGGTGTGAAGTCAGGGATTCAAATCGTCTTCATCCCGGCGTTGTCGCTCTTCATGATCACTCGACTGATTGCTGGGAACCGAGTCATCACGCTCGGGACGGCGATTGAACAACAATTCCTCGTCACGCAAAACTGGGGCATGGGCTCGACGATTGCCGTGTTCTTGATTTTGGCGATGGTCCTCGTCATGGTCATCACACGTGACTGGGGCGCGAAAGGAGCGGTGCGTCGATGAAACCGAAAAAATTTAAATTAGCCAACCTCTATTTGATAGCGGTGTTCTTCATCCTCTATGCACCGATTCTCTATTTGGTCGTCTACTCGTTCAACAGTGGCGGGACGATGAGTAACTTTGAAGGCTTTACGCTCGATTGGTACAAGTCGCTCTTTACCGACACGCGCCTGCTCGTTATCGTCTTGAACACGATTGTCATCGCCTTGCTGTCGGCGACGATTTCAACCGTGCTCGGCGTCATCGGGGCGCTCGCTATCTATACGGCGCGACAACGCTTCACGAAGACGTCACTCTTATCACTCAACAACGTGTTGATCGTCAGTCCGGACGTCATCATCGGGGCGTCGTTCCTCATCTTGTTCACGATGCTCGGGATTCAGCTCGGCTTTTACTCGGTGCTATTGGCGCACATCGCCTTCTCGGTACCGATTGTCGTCATCTTGGTCTTGCCGAAGCTGCAAGAGATGAGCCCGACGCTCATCGATGCGTCGCGTGACCTTGGGGCAAGTACGTGGGACGTCTTGACGAAAGTCATCTTGCCGTATATCACACCGGGTATCTTTGCCGGGTTCTTCACGGCACTCACGTATTCGCTCGATGACTTTGCCGTCACGTTCTTCGTGACCGGAAACGGCTTCACGACACTTGCCGTTGAAGTCTACTCACGCGCCCGTCAAGGCATCTCGCTCGAGATTAACGCCTTGTCAGCCATCTTGTTCTTGTTCACACTCATTCTCGTCCTTGGGTATTATGTGCTCGCCCAACGCGGTGGTAAAGCGAAGGAGGTAAGACGATGAAAAAATTGGTCATCATGTTGACGGTACCGGTCGTCGTCAGTTTCGGCCTCTTGCTCTGGGTGTATCAAATCAATATGGCGCAAGGGTTCGGCGGCGATAACACGCTCGTCGTCTACAACTGGGGCGATTATATCGATGAAGACTTGATTGGAGAGTTCGAGGAAGAGACGGGCTTGAAAGTCATCTATCAGACGTTCGACTCGAACGAGGCGATGCTCACGAAAATCGAGCAAGGCGGTACGGCGTTCGACATCGCTGTCCCATCGGATTACGCCATCAGTAAAATGATTGAAGAAGACCTGCTCTTGCCGATCGATTATGACAAGCTCGAGAACTTCGATAACATTGACCCACGTTTCCTCGACAAGTCGTTCGACCCGGGCAACACGTACTCAGTCCCTTACTTCTGGGGGACGGTCGGCATCGTGTATAACCCTGAACTCGTCGACGGTGAGATTACGTCGTGGAACGACCTATGGGACATGCCGCTCGAGAATGACATCTTGCTTGCAGACGGGACCCGTGAAGTGATGGGCTTCGGTCTGAACTCACTCGGTTACTCGCTCAACACGACGGACAAAGATGAGCTGCTCGAAGCGGAGAAGAAGCTCGAGACGCTCTGGCCGAACATTAAAGCGATCGTCGGCGATGAAATCAAGATGCTCATGGCCAATCGCGAAGCGGCCGCGGCCGTCGTCTGGTCAGGTGACGCCTCCGAAATCATGTACGAGAACGAAGAGTTGACGTACGTCATCCCGGAAGAAGGGACGAATCTCTGGTTCGACAACCTCGTCATTCCGAACACATCGAAAAACGTCGAAGGCGCGCACCAGTTCATCGACTTCATGCTTGACGCGGAAATCGCGGCCCGAAACACCGATTATGTCGGATATTCGACACCGAACGAAGCGGCACTTGAATTTTTAGATGAAGAAGTGACGTCAGACGAACGTTTTTATCCGACAAAAGAAGTGACGGATGAGCTCGAAGTGTATGAGAACTTAGGCAAACGCATGAACGCGTACTACAACGAACTATACTTGCGCTTTAAAATGCAGAGTAAATAAAAGGAGTCCCGCTCACCGTGAGCGGGACTTTTTTGGATGGGACAGCCCATCACGTCACCCGTTGCTTGGCGGCGATATGGGCTTCCTTGACGGCTTCGTCAGCAGATGCGAATTGGAGCAGGTGCTCGTAGATGGCCGTCTGTTCCGCCAACGTCAACCGGGCCTCACCTGGCAAGGCAATCTGTTGTTTCCATGTCTTCCGGTTCAACACGGGAACGTCCGCCACATCAATGCGCTTCAAGGTCGACCGGTCGCTGAAGACGATCCAAGAGTGTAATAGACTCCGCTCCACAGCAATCGTTTGTTCCATCGCTTTCATATGTAACTCGTTTTGTTTGATCGGATTGAAAAACCGGAACTTCTTTCGGTTCGGCATCGATTGGGTCCAATGCCGTTCTTGTTCATGTCCAAAAATCCAGCCGCTATAATTTTTCGACTCAATCACGTGGACACCGCTCTGGTTGATGAACACCACATCGATTTCAGTCGTACGCTCTCGATTTTTTGGATGGGGCAAATATAGATTCGTCAATATGAAGGGATTCGGGACGCGCTCCTCGATGGCGGCGACACATAAATATTCGCCGTATAAGCCGGTGTCTTGAACGACTTTGAAATAGCTGTGTCCGGTCTGGGCGAAATAGCGGCTCCGTTTATAACGCTTGACCTTCGTATACAATATACCGCTCATCACCAGGAACAGAGGACCGAATAGACTGACCAATGAAATCATCATACCGTTAAGCATGCTCGTGAGAAGCTCGGACATAGGCTGCCTCCTTTCGTGTCTCTTTTTACTATATCGAATCGAGTCGATTGTTAGGTTGGTTTTTGGGTTAAATTGGAAATGTGATTTTGAGAAAAGGGTGCCCTTTGACTAAAAAAAGACCAGCCCTCGAGATGGCTGGTCTTCTACATTCAACTCTGTTGCAACTCGGCCCGCTCTTCGTCCGTGAACACGCGGGAACGGCTTAAAAACCGTTTTCCTTCGACGCCCTCGACCGAGAACATACCGCCCCGGCCCTCGACGACGTCGATGATGAGCTGGGTGTGCTTCCAGTAGTCGTATTGCTTCTCGTGCATATAGAACGGACAACCGCCGATTTCGCCGAGCAGGACGTCATGATCTCCAATCATGAATTCGCCTTGCGGGAAACACATCGGGGAGCTCCCGTCACAACAACCGCCCGACTGGTGAAACAAGAGCGGTCCATGTTTTCGTTTCAGCTGTTCGAGGAGCGCGAGCGTGGCGGGGGTGGCCTCGACGCGGTTCACCATCTCAGAAGAACCCGAGTTTTTGTTCGCTATAGCTAACGAGCATGTTTTTCGTCCGTTGATAATGGTTGAGCATCATCTTATGGTTCTCGCGACCGATTCCAGACATCTTGTATCCACCGAACGCGGCATGGGCCGGATATTGGTGATAGCAGTTGATCCAGACGCGACCTGCTTGAATCTCGCGACCGAACCGGTAGGCGCGGTTCATGTCACGCGTCCAGACGCCGGCACCGAGTCCGTATAACGTGTCGTTCGCGATGGCGAGCGCCTCGGCGTCGTCTTTGAACGTTGTCACCGATAAGACCGGTCCGAAGATCTCTTCTTGGAAGATGCGCATCTTGTTATGGCCTTTGAAGATGGTCGGCTGCACATAATAGCCGTCGGCGAGTTCGCCGTCCATCATGTTGCGTTCGCCGCCGATGAGGCACTCCGCGCCCTCCGACTTTCCGATCTCCAAATACGACAAGATCTTTTCCATCTGCTCATTCGAAGCTTGGGCACCCATCATGACGTCAGGGTCGAGCGGATTGCCGAGCTTGATGGCTTTGACTCGTTCGAGCACCCGTTCCATGAACGGCTCATAAATCGACTCGTGAATGAGCGCGCGTGATGGGCACGTGCATACCTCGCCTTGGTTCAAAGCGAACATGACCAGCCCTTCGATCGACTTGTCAAAGAAATCATCATCCGCATCCATGATGTCCGCGAAGAAGATGTTCGGTGACTTCCCACCGAGTTCGAGCGTGACCGGGATGATGTTTTGTGAGGCGTACTGCATGATGAGTCGACCTGTCGTCGTCTCACCCGTGAAGGCGACTTTGTCGACGCGGTCGCTCGACGCGAGCGGTTTGCCGGCCTCGAGTCCGAACCCGTTGACGATATTCAACACGCCTGGCGGGAGTAGGTCTTCAATCAATTCCATGAGCACCATGATCGAAGCCGGCGTCTGTTCGGCTGGTTTCAATACGATACAGTTTCCGGCAGCGAGAGCCGGCGCGACTTTCCAGACCGCCATTAAAATCGGGAAGTTCCATGGGATGATTTGGGCGACGACACCGAGCGGTTCATTGAAATGATAAGCGACCGTGTCGTTGTCGAGTTCACTGATGCCGCCTTCCTGTGACCGGATGACGCCCGCAAAATAGCGGAAGTGATCGATAGCGAGCGGTAAATCGGCATTGAGCGTCTCGCGGACGGCTTTCCCGTTTTCCCACGTCTCGGCGTATGCGAGCATTTCGAGGTTCGTTTCCATACGATCGGCGATTTTATTTAAAATGACAGAGCGTTCAGTGACCGACGTTTTGCCCCAGGCGTCTTTGGCAGCATGGGCCGAATCCAAGGCGAGCTCGATATCTTCTTTCGTTGAGCGGGCGACTTCGCATAAAACTTTACCATTTACCGGAGAGGTGTTCTCAAAATATTCTCCCCCTGCAGGCGCGGTCCACTTTCCGTTGATGTAATTCTCATAGCGGTCTTTAAAGTGAACTTTCGTGCCTGTCGAGTTTGGGACTTCATAAATCATGGTCGTTCCTCCCTTTTCCGTAAAGTATAGGGATTCTATGTATGCGCTTACATTTTACTGTAAGTCAACAGCTCCCTTTTTTCATCGTAACGGGTCGATGTGATAAAAGTCAAAATTTTTCGACAATAATTTGTCACATTTAAACGGGAATGTTTTGAAGTCAAGAATTGTGGTAAACATCATATTAGTATCAATTCCAAATCGAAGGAGTGGACAGATTCATGGCAAAAACATATCAAGTCGACCCGGCACACAGTTCGATTACATTTACGGTCAAGCATATGATGATTTCGAAAGTAAAAGGGGAGTTCAAAGATTTTCACGTCGAGGCGAACGGGCAACCGGACGATCTCGCGAACGCGAGCGTGAAGGTGACCATCAAGGCGGCATCAATCGATACGAACAACAGTGACCGTGACAACCATTTACGGTCTGGAGACTTCTTCGATGTGGAGCAACATGAGGACATCGTGTTCGAGTCGACATCGTTCCGCTCAAAGGGTGGCGGTGAATTCGAATTGACCGGGAATTTAACGATTCGCGGGACGACCCGGGAAGAGACGTTCGAAGTCGAGTACGAGGGAAGCGCGAAAGACCCGTGGGGCAATATGAAACACGCTTTTACCGGGGACGGGTCAATCAACCGAGAAGATTACGGATTGACGTGGAACCAGGCGCTCGAAGCGGGTGGCGTTCTCGTCGATAAAAAAGTCAAATTTGATTTTGAGCTCCAGTTCACGGAGTCAGAGGCATAAAAAAAGTCGCTCTTGTGAGCGACTTTTTACTGTTCGTAGGCCAATTTCTTTTGCAAGCTCTCTTCACTGAACACCCAGCCAGTGAATGAAGACAACACTTCATTCGATTCTTCGTCGACGATGACGACGGCGACGAACGGATAAATATCTTTCGCGAAATAGCGCAAGTTCGTGAAGCGATACTCGATCATACCGTTGTGACGCGTGACCGTATACGTGTGAATCTTCGAGAATTCGAGGAACGATTGAAGATCCGCATTTTTACGGGCTTCCACGAAGTGAAGGTCATCTTCACCTGGCATCGGCTTGTCACGGAAACGACCGCATTCGATGACCGTTCCTTTTTTCACTTTGACGGCACCTAAACCGTTGCGGAATCGAACGGCGACATGCCAGTCATCCCAACCGATACCTGGCGAGATGAACAGTTCGTGTGCACCAGCGAAGTGACGGGCGACCGTGGCGAGGGCGCGGTTACGCAACTTGAATTGAATCGCATAATAGCTGATGAGGAGCGCAATGAGCAATGCAAAAATCGGGACAGTCGCCCCTGTGATAAGCCATAATACATATGCCCCATAGTAGGCAGAGAACAAATACGGATCAAACGTACCAATGACGCCCCAGCCAATCCATTTTTTCGAAAACGGTTGAAGGGCCTGCGTCCCGTAGGCGTTGAACAAGTCGACCGTAACGTGTAACAACACGGCGATTTGTGCCATGACCCATAATGAAGCGGGGTTGACGCCAAGCGCGAGTCCGATGACGGCGCTGACGATGATCGGCCAGGCGAGTAGTGCGGTTATTCCGTGTGAACGACCGCGGTGCTGGCGTAAATACGTGCTATTTCCTTTTAGTTTGAAGACCGTGTCAAAGTCCGGAGCATGTGAGCCGACGAGCGCCGTCGCTGTCATGGCTAGAAACATTTGTGCGTCGCCTGACACCTCCGGGCTGAGTGTCGCGATTGCACTTAAACCTAGTCCCATCCCAATGTGAGTAGCAGTATCCAATGTGCTTCAGCACCTCCATAAAAGTAGAAAAACCGCATATTTTAATCCACTACATCATACAATATTTTTAAAACGAGGGGAAACAAAATGCTCGATGTTGATAAATTGTTCACAAATTATAATATTCAAGAATTCAACACAAATTTAGTAACGTGGTTCAATCGCGAAAAGCGTGATTTGCCATGGCGTCACGGAAAAAATCCATATCGGGTCTGGGTGAGCGAAGTCATGCTCCAACAGACGCGCGTCGATACCGTTATCCCATACTATAACCGTTTCATGGAGCGGTTCCCGACGATTGAGGCATTGGCAGCGGCCGAACCCGATGAGGTCGTCAAATATTGGGAAGGACTCGGTTATTACTCACGGGTTCGAAACCTTCATCAAGCCGTCCGAGAAGTCGTTGCCGTGTACGACGGGATTGTCCCCGAGGAAAAAGAACGGTTCGAAAAACTGAAAGGTGTCGGACCGTATACGACTGGGGCGGTGTTATCGATTGCCTACAATCAGCCGGAACCGGCCGTCGATGGCAACGTCATGCGCGTCATGTCCCGTCAATTCGGGATTTATGACGACATCGCCGTCCCGAAAACGCGAAAACTGTTCGAGCAAGTCGTGCGCCGACTCATGGACCCGGCGCATGCCTCAGACTTTAACGAAGGCATCATGGAGCTCGGGGCGACGGTATGCACGCCGAAAAACCCGATGTGTTCGCTCTGTCCCGTTCAAAACGATTGTTATGCTTATACCCATAACGTTCAAGATGAACTCCCGGTCAAGACGAAAAAAGGGGCGGCTCGGATTGAGATGTATGATGCGCTCTACTGTCGCCAGGACGGCCGGACCGCATACGTGAAGCGCCCAGATGCCGGTCTTCTCGCTGGAATGTGGCAATATCCGCTTACAGACCGCGGAACGGGGGAACAGTTAAACGGAACCTATATTGGACAAGTGAAACATGTGTTTTCCCATATCGTCTGGTACATCGACTTATACGAGGTCGAGACGCTATCGGACGGCGAGTGGGCTTGGCTCGACGAAGAGGCACGCGACGTGGTGACGGTATCGGTCGCCCAACAAAAATTAGAGCAGATGGCAGGTGCGAAAGATGAGACAGTTTGACGTACGAACACCATTCGACACGTCTGTGGACACATTATGGACGTTGCTTCAAGACGCTTCGCTCTTATCAAAACTGACGTCCTTCCCGAAAGTGACGCTCGTTGGAGATGGGGCTTCGGTCGAGGGGAACGTCGTTCAGCTCCGTATCGGGGTTGGGCCGGTCTCTTTGCCTTGGAATAGCGCCATCACATTGGCTGGAGACCGTGCCTTTTGTGATCAAGGCGTAAAGTTGCCGTTTCCTTTCCGTCGTTTCAGTCACGTCCACCGCGTCGAACAAGTGGACGGGCAAGCCGTTATGGTCGATGAGGTCACGTTCGACAGTTACGTGCCGACTGTCCTCGTCGAGTACTTCGTGCTCCGGCCGATGTTCAAAGCGCGAGCCGAGGCATTCCAAAAAACACTAAATTCGTGAAAATAAGAGATTTCCTTTTTCATTGGTTCTGAAAGTCGCTATAATTAAATATGAGAATTGTATAGCATCATAGCGGAAAGGAGGAGCTTATGAGCTTATTTCCCAAAGCAGGTAGCAAGATCGAGATACAGAGCTACAAGCACAACGGAACTTTGCATCGCGTTTGGGAAGAAACGCTCGTCCTTCAGTCGTCAAAAACGGATATGATCGGATTCAATGACCGCATCATGGTCAGTGAGTCAGACGGCCGGCAATGGAGAACACGTGAGCCGGCAATTTGCTACTTTTCATCTGAGTTTTGGTTCAATGTCATCTGCATGATTCGCGAAGATGGGATTTACTACTACTGTAATCTAGGTTCGCCGACAACGTTCGATGGGGCAGAACGTGCCATCAAGTACATCGATTACGATTTGGACATCAAGGTGTTCCCGGATATGTCGTACACGATTTTAGATGAGGATGAATATGAGCGGCATCGTCGCGAGATGAATTATCCGAAAGCGATTGATCGAATCTTGAAACAGAACGTTCAAGAACTTATTAACTGGATTCGAGGACGGAAAGGGCCGTTCAACCCAACATTCGTCGATGAATGGTATCGCGAATACGAAGCACGTTACCGGAGATGATCGCTCATCTCCGCTTTTTTTCTTGAAGGAGGAACTAATGGGTAGTATTAAACGTTATTTACAGTTCGTTAAACCGTATAAGAAACAAATCGCGCTGACCATTTTCGTCGGGATTTTGAAATTTTCCATCCCACTCGGGTTGCCGCTCCTTTATAAATATGTCATCGATAACTATTTGACAGACCCGGAACCGGCGAGGGATTATACCGAGCTCGTCTGGCTGTTCAGCATCGTCTTCTTCGTCTTCCTCGTCTTGAAGCCGCCGATTGAATACTTGCGCCAATATTTGGCGCAATGGGCAGCGACGCGGATTTTGTTCGACGTCCGGAACCGATTGTTCGACCACGTCCAAAAACTATCGCTCCGCTATTATTCGAACAATAAGACGGGACAGATTATCTCGCGCATCATCAACGATGTCGAACAGACGAAAGACTTCGTCATCACCGGCCTGATGAACATTTGGCTCGATATGGTCACGATTTTAATCGCGATCGCCATCATGTACACGATCGATCCGCAATTGACGCTCATCGCCATCTTGCCGCTCCCGTTCTACGCCATCGCCGTCCGCTACTTCTACGGAAGATTGCGCCGGCTTACGCGGGAACGCTCGGCCGCTCTTGCGGACCTTCAAGGTCATTTGACCGAACGCGTCAACGGGATGGCCGTCATCCGCAGCTTCGCCCTCGAACCGTATGAGAACAAGGCGTTCGAAGAACAGAACGGTGGCTTCTTGAAGGCCGCGCTCCGTCATACAGGGTGGAACGCGAAGACGTACGTCGTCGTCTCGACGATCACGGACATCGCCCCGATCTTAATCTTCACATCGGCTTCTTGGCTCGTCCTGCAAGGGGATGTCTCGCTAGGGACACTCGTCGCCTTCATCGCGTATATCGATCGTCTCTACGCACCGCTCGGCCGTCTCGTCAACTCGGCGACGACGCTCACGCAGTCGGTCGCTTCGATGGACCGGGTCTTCGAGTTCCTCGATGAGCCGTATGACATCGAAGAAAAATCGAGTGCGTTCGTTCCCGTGAAAACGGCAGGCGACATCGAACTCGATCAGGTCAGCTTTGCGTACGAGAAAGACGGTACCCGCGCCCTCCGTGACGTCAACCTGCATATTCGCTCTGGAGAGCGGGTTGCGTTCGTTGGCATGTCCGGTGGCGGAAAGTCGACGCTCGTCAGCTTGATTCCCCGGTTTTACGACGTCACGTCGGGTAGCATCAAAATTGATGGCACCGACGTCCGTGATTTCAAATTGCGGGCGCTGCGCGATCAAATCGGGATGGTCATGCAAGATTCGGTTCTGTTCAGTGAATCGGTCGCGATGAACATCCGGATGGGGAATCCGGAAGCGAGTGACGAAGATGTGATCGCCGCCGCGAAAGCAGCGAACGCACATGAGTTCATCTCGAACTTGCAGGATGGCTACAATACGCCGGTCGGGGAAAAAGGTGTCAAACTGTCAGGCGGTCAGAAACAACGGCTTGCCATCGCCCGTGTCTTCTTGAAACATCCGCCAATCATCATTCTCGATGAAGCGACGAGTGCGCTGGACCTTGAGAGTGAGGCGATGATTCAGGATTCGCTCGCGCGTTTGACGAAAGGGAGAACGACGCTCATCGTCGCGCACCGATTGTCGACCATCACCGATGCCGATAAGATTGTCGTCGTCGATAACGGACAAATTATGGAGACCGGGACGCATGAAGAACTGATGCGTCGCCGCGGAGCCTATTACGATTTGTATATGATTCAAGATTTGGCAGTCGTCGAATGAGACGCGGCCTCGAGGAGACTCGGGGCCTTTTTTTGTTTTCCGTGACAGTGAGACGGGAATGAAGAAACGACATGCCAAAAGGGGGAGAGTCCAATGATGAACGGGGAAGGTTTAATCACAGTAAAACCGCTTAAGGACGCGCTCGAGCTGACGTGGTCAGTGGAGGGGAAGGTCCGGCTTACGCGGAACGGGAAGTATGTGTATGAAGGGACCGACCAGCACTATGTCGACCATGAGACGGCCGTCGGAGAGCAAGTCGCCTATCGTCTCACGGATGAGCAAGGGGAAGTGGCGAAAGTGTATACGGCCGCCGTCGACCCGAGCGATGATTTGTATTGGAATCGACATCTCACATCGGCCGTCGTCGCGTCGACCGGTACCCATCTCCAATGGGATCCGATTCCTGACGTCGAGACGTATGCGATCTATCGACAAGGACGACGAATCGCCGAGGTCGTCGGGAACGCCTATTTGGACGACACACCGCTACACGAACCGACGATGTATGAAGTTCGGGCGCTCCGCCCGGTGAAGCGGGACGCGAAACCGGGGACACGTCTCATTCACGCTGTCGGCAAAGCAATGTCACTCGCCAAAGAATTGAAGACGGACACGCGGCGCGACAAAGAACTGTTCGTCATGTATTTTCTCGTCAGTCCGCTCCGTCCTGATTTGGAGACGGTCAATCAGATTCAGCTTCGCGTCCAGACGTTCATTCGTCCGCCGATGATTAAAAATCCGAACTTATTGTCGCCTCACCCTTATTTTGAAGGGGATGGACGACCATACAACGTTCATGCGAACGACTATCGGACGCGGACGGAAGTGAAAGTCGAAGGGATGCACGACATTCCGATCGTCTCTATCAAAAAAGATGCCGGAGTGACGCGCGGATACAACGCCCGTCATCAACTGACAGGAGAAGATGTCGCTTCGGTCGATCAAGTGTATCTTGACGATATCGATATTGACCGGGGGCGGACCGCATACCGCTTGCACCATTCGGTCGGCAATCCGCTCGTCATCGCGCCGGACATCAAGTACACGATTGTCGCACAATTGAAGGACACTGCCACGTTCAAACTGTCCGGTAGTCATACGCAATCGCCGCACCATGAAGTGTATCTTCAAGTCGGGGATGCCCCGTGGACGACGATTCACCGGGCCGATGACCTCGGTGTCAGCTTCATGGGCAATCCGATGCCGGAGTGCCATTGGACGTACTTGACGTGTATGGACTAAAAAAACCGTCGACTCATCGAGTCGGCGGTTTTGGTTGTTGATCGAGAAACCGGCTTCGTTCTTCCGGTGTCGGCAGTTTACACGTCTGTTTTTGTCCGAACCATTCGTAACGATGCTTGGCGATGACATCATAGCCGAAGTCGCGAATCGGTTTTGGGACGATTTTCACGAACCGGAGCCATCGCCACATCCCATCCAATCCTTCTGCAATCCGGATGGCCGCGTCGGATTTGATATAAGGCACGCCGTCACGAATCAAGACGATGCTGTCAACCGAGTCGCTGATGCGGTGACGTTCACGTAGCGTCTTCCCAGCGTCGCCTTGAAGCGAGGCAAAGTGGAAGTTCCCTGTTGTGTCCCGATTCAAGATGAATTGGACGCTGGCGTCGCAAAAATTACAGTCTCCATCAAACAATACAATGGCTGGCATTTGGTTCGCCCCCTTCACTCTTGCCTGTTTCCGTTCCGAAGTCAGTTCAAACGTCATGCGGCAAGCTGGCGCACCGATTCCATTTTATAGAGCGAGACGTAATAAAGATACGCCCCGAGCGCCCCGAACAAGAAGATGTAGCCGCTCATGAACACAGGTCCGATGAACGCCCCGACGACGATGCCGGCCGCGGCCACGAGTTTGGCCCCATGGAATGTGAGTCCCCCAAAAGCGAGATACGAGGCGCGACGCTCTGGGTCGAGCAGGTCGACTTGCTTCACTTGGCGGATTGGTGAGTATAGCAACTCGCCGACCGTGAAGACGACGGCCAAGACGGCGAGAATCAGAAATGAGTTCATCGATGTGATGGCCGCATACGCTGTGATATAGAGTGACAAGCCGATGAAGAATACGTATTTCTCCCGGTACCGTTTCACAAAGGCGGTGACGGCGAACGTGATGGCGACGACGAGCAATGTGTTCTCGAGCTGCATGAACGCCATCATCCGGACACCGTCGAACGGCACGCCGATAATCGCACGTTCTTGGAACGATTCGGCCAAATGAACGCCGATATAGTTTGCCATATGAAACTCTGTCGAGAAGACGAGCATGCTACCGAGCACGAAGAGCATCCAGCGTCGGTCATTCAAGGCAATCCGATAGTTTTGAATCACGCCGACGATCGGGTTGGCCGGCGTCGACCGGTTACCTTGATGTGAATCGACGAGATAGCGTTGCAAGACGACCGTTGTGATGGTCAATACGAGCGTCATACCGATAAATAAACCAAACCGGTAGTCGCGATAGAACGCACCGCCGAGCATGACACCGCCGGCGATCGCTAAATTGACGAGCCAATAATCATATACATAAATCGCTTTTCGATTCGATGGTTCCATCGAGTCGATCACAATCGCTTCGAGAGCCGGATAGTTCAAGCCGTTGGCGACGGCGTGACCGAAATACAAGATGGCTACGGCGAGTGCCCAGTTGTTCGATGGGTGAATCGCGACTGTCATTCCGATGAAGCAGAGAATTTGGACGAGTTGGCCAATCTGTAAGACGTGCTTGCGATTAAAGCGGTCGGAGAAGTACCCACCGAACAAGCCGGTGACATACCCGACGATGACGAATGACGTCATGATGATCCCGGCAGCGATTTTGCCGAGTTCTTCTGAAAAATATAAAGCCATGAATGGAAAGATGGCCGAGCCGACGATGCGGATGAAAAATCCACAGACGAGTCGAAGTCGGACGTTAGTTGGGAAATCTTTGAATTTCATGTGAGCACCTCCTTGTCACTACTTTAAACGTGGACTACACTTGGTAAAAAGAGACAAATTATTTGGACATGTCCACTTTTAGGGGGAATGACATGAATGCAAAACTAGTGGCAATTTATCGCTATGCGTTACAGGCGGACAAAATGGACGTGACACTCCGGCAAGCCGTCGAGGTGGTCGGCTATAGTGAGAAACAAGTGAAGCGCGATATCAAGGCATGGGAGGCGATGGGATGGGTGACCTATCAAGCCGGCAAAGGGCGCGGCCATGAATCGATGCTTCGTTTTCAGTCGGACTTTGACGAGACGCTCCAGGCGTGGGTCGTAACCTCATTTTCTGAGGCTACGATGGCGCAGGCGGCCAAATGGTTGGAGTGGGATTGGCCACCCGCATTACGGGAACTGATCCAAGCGCGGATTTGGAACCGATTTGGTTTCGAACAGACGGAAGAAGACCGTTTTATTTTCCCGAGGACGCGGACACTCGAGTCACTTGATCCGCTTGATATCCACATCGCGATGGAGGCGTCGTTATCGCGTCACGTCTTCGACCGCCTGTTCGAATGGGACGGGACCACGGTTCAACCGTCGCTAGCCCATCATATGGAGGAGACGCCATTTGGATTTCGCTGTTACATCCGTAAAGGGATCACTTTCCACAACGGGATGACGTTAACGGGCAAAGACGTCGTCTACTCATTGAGCCGACTCTTGGCTCGCGGCAAACAAGTCTGGTTGTTCGCACCGATTGATCGGGTCGACTCGCCCGCACCGTATGTGGTCGACCTCTATACGAAAGCACATCGGGCCTACATCGAGCGCTTGCTTGCTCAAACACCGGCATCCGTTACGTATGAAGGAGCAGAAGGGATTGTTGGGACGGGGCCTTTCAAATTGGAGAAACAATCCGACGACGTCGTGCGTTTACGGGCGTTCGAGCGCGGGTTGCGCCCCCGTCCGTCATTGGACGTGGTTGAGTTTGTCACGTTCTCGGAAGCAGATCACGCCAAATGGAGCGCGCGGGACGATCATAGCGTCGTGAAATGGATTGCCGAGGCCGGGGCTCGTTATCTCATGTTCAACTTACAGCACTCCTGGCTGAAAGAGGATATGGCGACGCGACGCGCGATTCAACGGGCGATCGATAAACAAGCGGTCGTCGATTTGGGGGGAGAACGTCATCAAGTGGCCCACGGCTTCTTCCCGGAAACGAGTCGCCCGATTTCACTGGCCGAGCCAAGCGAGAGTTCTAAGCGTCCGCTTCGACTATTACACTTGCCGTTCGACGTGGCGACGGAAGACGCTGCGCTTGTCGCATCACAGTTGCGGGCTGCCGGTTTCACCGTCGAGACGGAGACGTATGCGCTCAGTTGTTTACTGCAAGAGGAGACACTTCGCCGAGCCGATTTGATTTTATGCGGGGAGATGATGAGCGAAGACTTGGATTTGGCGTTTCTCGCCTTTTTGACGAGTGAACTGTCGCTCGTCGGCAAGCTCGTCGCACATGAAACGGACCTCCGAACGATGATGGACCGCTACCGTCAAACCGATATGAGCGCTTGGCCGATGCTCCATCGGGAGGTGGAACGCTATTTGACGGAAGCGGCGCTCGTCATTCCGCTATACCATGTCGAGCGGGAGCGGAGCTTCCCGAGTTTTCTAGGCGACGTGCCGGTCGATATATTCGGACATCCACGCTACGACCAGTTGTGGATCCGACCTTCGGTGTAATCAAAAAGGAGATGCCGCGGCATCTCCTTTTACTTATAGTTGGGCGAAGGCGCGGTTTACCGCAACAATCGTCTCTTCGATATCTGTCTCGCTATGCTCAGTCGTCAAGAACCAAGCCTCATACTTAGAAGGGGCCAAATTGACACCGTTCTCGAGCATCAATTTGAAGAAGCGTCCGAACACTTCACCGTCCGACTTCTCGGCTCCCTCATAGTCGGTCACGACCTCGTCCGTGAAGTACACCGTAAGTGCGCCTTTTAGACGGTTCAATGTGATGGTCACGCCGTGTGTTTTAGCGGCTTCACGAATCCCGGCCTCGAGCTGGGCACCGAGCGCGTCAAGCTTTTCATACACACCCGGTTGCTCGAGTACTTCGAGGCAAGCAATCCCTGTTGCCATCGATGCCGGGTTACCGGCCATCGTTCCGGCCTGATAAGCTGGACCGAGCGGAGCGACCGTTTCCATAATTTCAGCTTTACCTCCATAGGCACCAATCGGCAAGCCTCCGCCGATGATTTTCCCGAGGGCGGTCATATCCGGCTCGATGCCATATACTTGCTGGGCACTGCCGTATGTGAAGCGGAACGCCGTGATCACTTCGTCGTAAATAACGAGGGCGCCATGTTCATGGGTGATGTCGTTGATGGCCTGGAGGAATCCAGGTTTCGGCTCGACGATGCCGAAGTTTCCGACAATCGGTTCGACGAGGACACAGGCGATTTGACTGCCCCATTCGCGCATCATGTCTCGGAACGCCTCGACGTCATTGAACGGCACGGTGATGACTTCTTTCGCCGTGGCCCGTGTGACGCCGGCCGAGTCTGGTGAGCCGAGCGTGGCCGGTCCGCTGCCTGCTGCGATGAGCATCAAGTCCGAGTGGCCATGATAGCAACCGCTGAATTTGACGACGAGTTCGCGTCCCGTGTAAGCACGGGCGACACGTACGGTCGTCATGACCGCCTCGGTCCCCGAGTTGGTGAAACGGACCTTATCCATTGACGGGATGGCCGCCTTTAGTTTTTTCGCGAACTCGACTTCAAGCGCATGCGGTGTCCCGTAAAGGAGTCCTTTAGACGAAGCCGCGATTAACGCTTTATGGATATGCGGATGGGCGTGGCCCGTGATAATCGGACCGTACGCCGCCAAATAGTCGATATAACGATTGCCGTCGACGTCATAAAAATAGGCGCCGTCTCCTCGTTCCATATAGACGGGTGCACCTCCGCCGACTGCCTTGAATGAGCGGGAAGGGCTGTTGACCCCGCCGACGATATGCGTCAAGGCATCGGTATACAAAACGTCTGAATTGTTGCGTGTAGATGGTGTTGCCATATGTATTGCCTCCTTTTAGAAATTCGCACTTATTGTATCACAGCCGTCAACCGCTTAAGCTCAACGTTTGACGACCGTTCCAGAAATCAGTACACTATTTATAAAGATTACTATGTAAGAAATAGGTTAATTACTACTAACACTTCAAATGAATTCTATAGAAGAAATGAGGGATTGACGTGGGAAGCGAAATGCTTGACCATGCTGTTCAGTCGCTCCGAGAACATGGAGTCAGAATGACGCCTCAGCGCCAGGCCATTTTGGAGTACCTCGTCACGGAGCACAGTCACCCGACAGCGGATGACATTTATAAGGCACTTTCGGCGAGATTTCCGAACATGAGTGTCGCTACCGTCTATAACAACTTGCGCGTCTTTAAAGAAGTCGGTCTCGTTCAAGAGATGAATTACGGAGACGCATCGAGCCGGTTTGATTTCGTGACGTCGCGTCACTACCACATCATCTGTGATGCGTGTGGGAAAGTCGTTGACTTCAACTACCCGGTCCTCGATGAAATCGAATCGGTCGCATCTCAATTGACTGGGTTCAAAGTCGACCGTCATCGTCTCGAAGTATACGGGACATGCCCGGCGTGCCAAGCTGAACAAGCGCATAAACATTAAAAAACATCCTCTGTAGACTGACCTAGCTATATGAGACACTAATAAAAACACCTTGATTAGGCTGCCGCCACACCATATTTTATCGGTGTGAGGTAGCCTAATTTTTCTTGGATACGTTCTTCGTTGTAGTAAGTTAAGTAATTATTCACCCGC